>JBGPQZ010000387.1:0-2017 GCA_041489335.1 Methylomirabilia bacterium | reverse complement strand
CCTGGCCATGGCGGCGATGATCGTCCTGTACCTCATCTCGGTTCGCCTCCGGTTCGCGCCGCAGTTCTCTCCGCGGCAGGAGGTGTGGTTGGGGCCGTGCGTCGGCCTGCTGGGCGGGGTGCTCACCGGGATCACCAACGTCATCGGTCCCCTGGTGGTGATCTACGTGCTCGGCCTCGGCCTTTCGAAGGGAGAGATCGTCAAGGGGCTGGCCTCCATCTTCCTCGCGGCCAAGGCAAGCCAGTTGCTGATCATGTCCCAATGGGGGCTCTACACCCCGAGGATCTTCCTGGTCTCGGCGGCCATGACGGCCGTGGCGCTGGCGGCGTTCTGGGCGGGGCTCCGCACGCAGGACCGGGTGCCCCAGGTGACCTTTCTGCGGATCGTGTACGGGCTCCTGCTCGTGATGGCCTGCATCTTCACGGTCCGGGGGCTGTGATAGCGAAGGCACAAACCGCTTGGCGTCTTGGCGGTTAGAAATCTCCCATCGAGATTACGTAAGGGGTGGATTGTGCGGCGCATTGCGATGATCCTGGTCGGGATGTTGGTGTGCGGAACGGCCGTCCCCGCGTCGGCCCAGCTCGATCAACTGCTCAAGGGGTTGGGTGGGCTGGGGGGCGGCGTGCAGCCCGGCGGGCTCCCCGACGCCAAGGTCGGCGCCGGCCTGAAGGAAGCGCTCCAGGTCGGGACGGAGAACACGGTGAACCTGACGGGGCGGACGGATGGCTACTTCAAGAACCAGGCGATCAAGATCCTGATGCCCGAAAAGCTCAAGACCCTGGAGTCGGGTCTGCGGCTGGTGGGCTACGGCCCTCAGTTGGACGAATTCGTCCTCAGCATGAACCGGGCCGCCGAGCGGGCGGCGCCGTCCGCCAAGAAGATCTTCTGGGACGCCATCGGGGAGATGACGTTCGAGGATGCCAGGAAGATCCTGGGCGGCGGGGACACGGCCGCCACCCAGTACTTCAAGGGCAAGACCGGCGACAGGCTGGCCACCATCTTCCGCCCGATCGTGGAGCGGGCGACGAACGAGGTGGGCGTCACCCGGCAGTACAAAGACCTGGTGGGCCGCTACCAGGCCATCCCCTTCGCCAAGAGCGAGTCGTTGGACATCGACCACTACGTGGTCACGAAGGCACTGGACGGGCTCTTCTACGTCCTGGGCGAGGAGGAGAAGAAGATCCGGACCAATCCGGCGGCGCGGGTCACCGACCTGCTGAAGGATGTCTTCGGCCGCTGAGCGGGCCGGGGGCGATCGGGCGGGGCGCACACCCGCAGAAATCCCTCGACAGCCTGCGGGGCATTGCGGTACTTGATAGGGGCGCGGGGGAGCGGGGTGATGTGACGCGCGTCGCGAGGGGAGAGCGAGGGCTCGGACGCGGCTCCCCGGCATCAGAGACACACCCGAGGAGGGAACATGGCAGACATGGAGACGCCGCTCATCGAGGCGGCCAAGCGATACCTGAAGGAGAAGTATGGCGAGGACACGGTGTCCATGACGGTCACGGGAAACGGCGTGCAGGACGGCAACGGCGTCCTGGCCGTGGACTGCACGGTGCGCTACGCGGGGTCGACCTCGGACTGGAGCAAGAAGTTCAGCTTCGCCGGGGGGAGGATCGCCTCGATGTCCGCGCGGATGCGCTAGGAGCGTGAGGGGTGGGGACTGAAGGGAGAGGCGGGCGGCCGCGGGCACGGGAGCTCGGCCTGATCGTGGGAGAGCTCCCGCCCGGGCCGGAGAACGCGATCACGGACGTGGCCGGGGTACTGGTGGGGCATGCGACGGTCGTGGCGGGCGAGGGCCCGCTCCGCCCCGGAGAGGGGCCGGTGCGCACCGGTGTCACGGTCATCCGGCCCCACGCCGGGAACCTCTTCCGGGAGAAGGTCCGGGCGGCGGTCCACACCATCAACGGGTTCGGCAAGGTCTGTGGATTCGAGCAGGTCCGCGAGCTCGGGCGACTGGAATCCCCCATCGCCCTCACCAACACGCTGAACGTCGGGCTGGTGGCGGACGCGCTGG
>JBGPQZ010000386.1:0-2029 GCA_041489335.1 Methylomirabilia bacterium | reverse complement strand
GGCGATTGACCCTGTTCGTGGATGGATTAGCGGAAGAGCAGGCGGATGCCCGCCGCGAGGTCGTCGGCCCCACCAAGACTGTGGCCTTCGACGCCGAGGGGAAGCCGACCCGAGCAGCCGAAGGGTTCGCCCGGGCCCAGGGCGTGCCCGTGGATCGCCTGGAGGTCCGCACGCTGGACCGCGGCGAGTACGTGGTGGCCGTCCAGGAAGAGAAGGGCGCTCCCACCCCCGAGGTGCTGCTGACGCTCTTGCCCAAGCTCATCATCTCCCTGTCCTTCCCCAAGTTCATGCGCTGGGGTGCGGGGACGTTGCGGTTCGTGCGGCCCATCCGGTGGCTCCTGGCCATCTATGAGGGCAACGTCGTCCCCGTCAGCATCGAGGGCCTGACGGCGGATGCCAAGACGTACGGTCACCGCTTCCTGTCCCCGCGCGGGGTGCGGGTGCGCAATTTCCAGGATTACCTGGAGAAGCTGGAAGAGAAGTTCGTCATCGTGGACCCGGACCGGCGGCGCGAGCTGGTGCGGACGCTGGCGACGGAGGCGGCGGCCTCGGTCAAGGGTCAGCCGGTCCTCGACGACGAGCTGGTCGAGACGGTCACGCACCTCGTGGAGTTCCCCACCGTGGTTTGCGGCTCGTTCAAGCGGGAGTACCTGGAGCTGCCTCGCGAAGTCATCATCACGCCCATGCGGAAGCACCAGCGGTACTTCCCGGTGGTGGATGCCGGCGGGAACCTCCTCCCCCACTTCGTGGCCATCTCCAACATGCGGGCCAAGGACATGGAGCTGATCCGCCAGGGGAACGAGCGGGTGCTCCGGGCCCGCCTGAACGACGCCGAGTTCTTCTACCGCGACGACCGAAAGCTTCCCCTGGCCGAGCGGGTCCCGCACCTCACGCACCTCATCTTCCAGGAGAAGCTGGGGACGATGCACGACAAGGTGCAGCGGATCGGCCGCCTGGCCGTGCGGATCGCCGACCGCGTGGATCCCGCCTGCCGGGCCATTGCGGAACGGGCCGCCTTCCTGTGCAAGGCGGACCTGGTGACCACCATGGTCAAGGAGTTCCCCAATCTCCAGGGGATCATGGGCCGGGAGTACGCCCGGCTCTCGGGGGAGCCGGCCGAGGTCTGCCGGGCCATCGAGGAACACTACCTTCCCCGCTTCGCCGGCGACACCCTGGCGCAGTCGAACGCCGGCGCCGTCGTGGGCCTGGCGGATCGCCTGGATTCCATCGTGGGCTGCTTCGGCGTGGGCCTCATGCCCACCGGGTCGGAGGACCCCTACGCCCTGCGCCGGGCCGCCCAGGGCGTGGTGCAGACGATCCTGCACCGGAACTTCCGCGCCCCCCTGAGCGAGATGGTGGAGGACGCCCGGGAGGGCTTCGGCGCGCGGCTGAACCAGAACGCCGAGAAGGTCCGCCGCGACGTGCTGGACTTCCTCCGCGGGCGGACCCAGGTGGTGCTGGCCGACCGGGGCCTGCCGGCCGACGTGGTCGAGTCGGCCCTGTCCGCCGGGTCCGAGGACCTGGTGGACGCGGCCGGGCGCGCCGAGGCGCTGGCCGTGATGCGGCGGGAGGCGGATTTCGGCGAGCTGTCGGTCGCCTTCAAGCGGGTGGTGGGCATCGTCCCCAAGGGATTCGACCGGCCGGTGGATCTCGCCCGCCTGGTCGAGGGGGCGGAGCGGGCGCTGCACGCCCAGGTGGCGGCGCTGGAGAGCGAGGTGGAGGCTCTCGTGGCGGCACAGGACTACCTGGGGGCGCTCCAGCGGATCGCGGCCCTCAAGCCCATGGTGGACATGTTCTTCGAGGAGGTCCTGGTCATCGGACCGGACGAGGGGTTGACCCAGAACCGCTTCGCGTTGCTCAAGGCGGTCTGGGACCTGTTCGCACGGATTGCGGATTTCACGAAACTCTCGGGATAGGGGGGACAGCGGAGGCGTCCATGGCAACGGCACGAAAATACGTTTTCTTCTTCGGGAAGGGCAAGGCGGAGGGTCGGGCGGAACAGAAGAACCTCCTGGGTGGCAAGGGGGCC
>JBGPQZ010000385.1:0-2035 GCA_041489335.1 Methylomirabilia bacterium | reverse complement strand
GTCCTCCTCGTGGTGTGGGCGGGCTGGCTCTGGTTGGCGAGGGACCCCGTGTCCCTGCTGGCCGATCGCGCTGTGGCCGAGCATGTGGAATACGTCAAGGGGACGATGACCCGTCCGGTTGCCGATTCGCCGGCTGTGATGCGCGAGGTGAAAGGCCAGGTCGGTTTTGCCTTCGAGCCGATCTTTCCCGGCGACTCCCAGGTGCAGCTGGTCGCCGGCATGGTGACCGATCTCCGCGGGAAGCGCGCCGCCGCCTTCGTCTATCGCGACGGCTCGGGTCGCTACACGACGCTGTTTCTCATGCCGGAGGCCGGGATCGTCATTCCTGACGAGGGCCGGATGCCCATTGAAACGTTCAAGCCGTACCACCGGGTGACCTCGGGCCGCCAGTTGCTCCTGTGGAAGCAGCGGAACCTCGCCTGTCTTCTGGTCTCGGACCTGGACCAGGCGGGTATGGCCTCGATGTTTCTCAAGATCCGCAAGACGGCGTAAACGAGAGGGCGGGGTCGATCGCGAACCGGGGCCGGAGGCAGTCGCCTCCGGCCCTTGTGCGTTTACGGGGCTGCGCCATCTCTCACGCGTCGGTCATGCGGGTGAAGCGCGCTGAAGAGGGGAGACGATTGAGGGAGTCCAGCGCGCGCTACCGCGGCTCCTGCTTCAGCAGCTCTGCGATGGTATGGCCGGCCTTCAGACCGGAGCCGGTGAGGGGGATCACGGTGGTTTCCCCGGCGGGAAGGCGACCGGCCGCGGCCAGCCGCAAGGCGCCCGCGGGTGCCACGGCCGCGGTCGGCTCGATGTACAGGCCGGCGCGACCCAACTGGAAGAGGGTCGAGACGATTTCGTCCTCGGACACGGTGAGGAGCTCTCCCTGGCTTTCGCGGCACGCCTGGAGGATCGCCCCCGCGCGGTCGGGTGCGCCGATGCGGATGCCCTCGGCGATGGTGGAGCCCGGCGCCGGCGCGGGCGTCCCGCGCCAGGCGGCGGCGAGGGGGGCGCATGGCTCCGCCTGGACGCCGATCAGGCGCGGCAGCCGTGCGATCTCCCCGGCCTGCAGGAGGTCGCGGAACCCGAGGTAGGCCCCCAGATACAGGGTCCCGTGCCCCACGGGGAGGATCACCTGATCCGGCGCGCGGAAACCCAACTGCTCCCACACCTCGAAGGCGAAGGTCTTGGTTCCGTGGAAGAAGTACGGGTTGAAGACATGGCTGGCGTAATAGCTCTGCTCCGCCTCCCGGCGGGCGGCGGCGGCCACGTCCTCGCGGGTGCCGGGGACGGGGACCAGGTCGGCGCCGTAGGTCGCGATCTGGGCCAGCTTGCCACTCGAGGTCGAGGCGGGGACGAAGATCCGACACGCGATGCCGGCCCGCGCGGAGTACGCGGCCACCGCCGCGGCGGCGTTCCCCGAGGAATCCTCCACGGCCGCCCGGACGCCCAGGCCCTTCATGTGGCTCAGCATCACGCAGGCGCCGCGATCCTTGAACGAGCCGGTGGGGAGCAGGAACTCCAGCTTGAGGTGAGACCCCGGAAGGGCCGTCCAGGGGAGCAGGGGCGTCAGGGGCTCCCCCAGGGACACCCCGTCGCACGTCCGCGGGAGGGGGAGCGCCTCACGATAGCGCCAGAGGGTCTGCAACCGGCTCCGGATGGCGTCGCGAGGAAAGGACGCCGGGGCGACCAAGTCGTACGGGCCGCCGCAGGCGCAGCGCCAGCGTACCGTGTCGGGGGGCGCCGCCTGCCGGCAGTCGGCACAGACCAGCGTGGCGGGCACGGGCGGTCAGAGGACCTGCATCAGCTCGCGCGCCTGGGCGTAATTCGGGTCGATCTCCAGGGCGCGCTTGCAGCAGCGCTGGGCGCCGTTCAGGTCCCCCAGCTCCTTCAGGCAGACGGCCTTGTAATACCAGGCCTGCTTGGAGTTCCCGTTGTAGCGCAGCGCCTCGTTGAAGCAGGTCGTGGCGTCGGTGAACTTCTTCAGGTGCAGCAGGCAGATGCCGCGCTGGTTCCACGCGGTCAACAGGCGGCTGGGATCCCTGAGGTCCTT
>JBGPQZ010000384.1:0-2036 GCA_041489335.1 Methylomirabilia bacterium | reverse complement strand
GTGGCAATGGTGAAATAGGGGCCCTGCAGGCGGAAGCAGATGAGCCCCATGGGCAGGCTGAGCAGGAGCGCCGCAACCCCACCCAGCCACATCGTGACCCACGGCGAGAGCCCGTAGGTGTTGACCAGGAGGGTGGAGACGTACGCCCCGGTGCCGAAGAACGCGGCGTGCCCCAGGGAGAGCTGCCCGGCATACCCACTGATGATGTTCCAGGCTCCGCCCAGGATGACGAAGACGGCCATCATCACGATGATATGGACGTAGAAGGGATTGGGTAAGAGCCACGGGAGCACGAGCAGGAACAGCAGGATGGCTGCCGGCACATATCGGTCCGGGGTGAGTGCGGCCTTCACGCCCGCCCCCACCCGTGCGGCTCGCAGCTCACAGCCCTCTCAAATGCGGATTGCGGATTGCGGATTGCGGAGTATCGGAACCCGCTCGTCATTCCGCATTCGCCATTCCGCATTCCGCATTTCTTTTTCGGCCCTCGCATCATCGCGCCCCCATCAGTCCGGACGGCTTGAAGACGAGGGCCGCCACCAGGATAGCGAAAACCACCACCAGCCCCAGGTCCGCCCCGGCGAAGAGGATCCCCAGGGATTCCGCCACGCCGACGATCAGGGAGGCCAGGAGCGCCCCCTCGATGCTCCCCAGGGTGCCGAGAATCACGACCACGAAGGCGATCAGGACGAAGACCACCCCCACCGTCGGAAAGGTGTAGAAGAACGGGACGATGAGGCTTCCGGCGGCCCCCGCCAGGGCGGCCCCCAGGCCGACCGCCAGGAGATACATGCGCCCCGGGTTGATCCCGAGGAGCATGCTCACCTCGCGATCCTGGGCCACGGCCCGGAGGGCCTTCCCGATGTCGGTCTTGGTCAGGAAGAGGGTGAGCAGGCCCGCCAGCACGAGCGCCCCCAGGAAGGCGAAGAGCCGCGTCAGGGGGATCGTCACGCCCCCCACGCGCCACGCCCACTCCGCGTAGACCAGCTTGACGGAGCGGAAGTCGGCCGTGAACAGGAAGAGCGCGACATTCATGAGAATGACCGACAGGCCGACCGTCATGAAGATCTGGGCCAGGTCGGGGGCGCGGAGGATGGGCTGGAACAGGAAGCGCTGGATCAGGACCCCGAAACAGAACAGGCCCGGCATGGTGATCAGGAGCGACAGGTACGGATCGATCCCCCAGAGCTTCCATAACCAGAAGGACAGATACATCCCCAGCATCACGAACTCGCCGTGGGCGAAGTTCACGATCCGGACCACCCCGAAGATGAGGGTGAGGCCGATGGACACCAGGGCGTAGATCCCCGCCATCAGGATGCCGGTGATCAGCGCCTGCAGGACCGTCGTCAGTTCCATAGACACAAAACGGGGCCGGGAGGGCGTCGAGACGCCGCGCGCCTCTGCCTCCCGGCCCTGCCTTCGACCCGGGTTATCCGCGCTTGTCCCACGCGGGGATCGGCCAGATCGGCTTCACGCGGGCATCCGAGTCCGGATAGACGCAGCGGAGCTTCCCCTTCTGCCACTGGACCATGACCGGGTGGACCCGCTTGTTCCACCCCTTGTCATCGAATTCGACGTGGCAGCCGGGCATGACCGATCCCGGCCCCTTGGTCAGGTTCGTCTTGGCCATGGCGTCCCGCACCTTCAGCGAATCCGTCGAGGCCGCCCGCTCGATGGCGTCCGCGATCACCCAGATCATGACGTAGGCCTCGCCCGCGTGCTCCATCAGGAACTCGCCGTAGCGCTTCTCGTAGGCCTCGGCGATCCGGGGAATCTCCCCGCAGTTGATGTCGTTGTTCCAGGACCCGACGGAGAATATGTACTCGGCATCCTTGCCCATGTCCTTGTAGAAATCCGGGATGATGTATCCGGCCCCGCCCCCGAAGACGCCCGCGCTGACGTTGAGCTGCTTCATCGTCCGGATGATCAGCAACGCGTCCGTGATATACGACACCGGGAACAGGAAATCGGGCTTCGAGGCCTTGATCTTGTTGACCAGCGGGGTCGCGTCGGTGAACTTGGCGACGTACGGC
>JBGPQZ010000383.1:0-2052 GCA_041489335.1 Methylomirabilia bacterium | reverse complement strand
CCAGGTCGCGGGGTTCGAGGTGAGGCTCGCGCCGCAGGGTCTCCCCTCGCGACATGGTCCGGTAGGGCTCGGTCCGCTTTCCCGGCGTGAGCAGATCGTACAGCTTCATCCCCATGCGGATCATGATCATGCCGCGTTTCGCCCCTCGATAGACGGGGATGACGAAGGGCAGGGGCCGGACCAGGTGGGGGGCCAGGCGTTGGAGGCGCTCCCGCTCTCGCAGGGATTCC
Source organism: Methylomirabilia bacterium (assembly GCA_041489335.1). Lineage (GTDB taxonomy): Bacteria > Methylomirabilota > Methylomirabilia > Methylomirabilales > 2-02-FULL-66-22 > 2-02-FULL-66-22. The sequence continues at coordinate 1,822 of JBGPQZ010000383.1, read as the reverse complement.
CGCACCAGCCCGAAGTCGAAGAGCTCCAGATAGCGGAGGCCGCCGTGGATCAGCTTCGAGGAGCGGCTGGTCGTCCCGAAGGCGAAGTCTTTCCGCTCCAGGAGCAACGTGCGGTATCCGCGCAGGGCGGCGTCCCGCGCGATCCCTGCGCCCGCCATGCCGCCGCCGATGATGACGACGTCAAATGCCTGGCCGTGGATGGTTCCGAGTCGCCCGTTCATCCGGTCTTTCGCCCTCTTCCGGAAGGAGGCGCCCCACCCCTGCGGTATCCCCACAGGCTCGACTGGCTCGTCGAGACCGCCACCGCGCCCGCGGCCAGGACAGCCTCCACCTGGGCCGCCGTCCGGATCAGCCCCCCGGCGATCAACGGGGGCAGGGCCCCGCGCGCCGCCAACTCCTGAGCGATGGTCGGCAGGATCACGCCCGGCAGCACCTCTACCGCGTCGGGGGCGGCCTTCTCCACCGTGGGAAGCCCCGCCGCCAGGGACTCGGAGTCCAGGACGAAGAGCCGCTGGACCGCGATCAGCCCTTCCCGCTTCGCGGGACTGATCAGATTGGAGCGCGTCGTCAGGATGCCATCCACGCCCACGTGCTTGGCCAGGAACCGGACGCCCGCCTCGTCCCGGCCGACGCCCTTGATCAGGTCCACGTGTGCGAAGATCAGCCGCCCCTCTGCGTGCGCCTTCGTCACACTGTCCTGGAGGGCAAAGATATCTTCGCCCAGGATGAACAGCACCCCCACCCCGTGTCGGATTGCCAGCTCGGCCTTCCCCGGGTCCCGCAGACCGGCAATGACCGGCTGGGCCTTCAACCCTTCGAAGAAACGTGCCCGAAGGCTTTCCATGCGCACCTCGCAAACAAAAAGCCCTAACAAAAGACGATCACGCGCATCGCCCCTCGTTAGGACTTTCTCAGATTCTCCGCCCTGGCGAGGACCCCGATCGACGTCGGCCCCTTATTTCTATTTGACTTATATGCCTACCCCCTCCCCATGTCAAGGCGAATCGCCGGGCCTCGGGAAGGGTGTCTGGAAGGGATACCGGCCCTACCTCGGCGGGAGTTTTTCCTTGGCAAGCTTCGCGCGGCTATGGTACTTTTCGTTCAATCTCCAGGGGGTGCCATCATGTCTGGACATAGCAAGTGGGCCGGCATCAAGCACAAGAAGGCCAAGGTGGATGCGCAGCGCGGGCGGGTCTTCACCAAGCTCATCCGCGAGATCACCGTCGCCGCCCGCGTGGGCGGCGGGGACCCTGGGGGGAACCCGCGCCTCCGCACCGCCATCCAGGCCGCCAAGGCGGTGAACATGCCCGCCGACAACATCGAGCGGGCCATCAAGAAGGGCACGGGCGAGCTGGAAGGCGTGACCTACGAAGAGATCACCTACGAGGGCTACGGGCCCGGCGGCGTGGCCGTGCTGGTCGAGGTGTTGACCGACAACAAGAACCGGGCCGTGGGCGAGATCCGGAAGATCTTCTCCCGCCACGGCGGGAACCTCGGCGAATCCGGGTGCGTGGCCTTTCTGTTCGAAAAGAAGGGCTACATCCAAGTCGATGCCGCCAAAGTGGATGAGGACAAGTTGATGACGATTGCCCTGGACGCCGGTGCCGAGGACATGCAGCGCGAGGAGAGCATCTTCGCACTGACCACGCTACCCAAGGACTTCGAGAAGGTGCGCGACCAGATCGTGAAGAGCGGGATCCAGCCCCTCTCGGCGGAAATCACGATGCATCCGAAGAGCACCGTGAGACTCGAGGGCAAACACGCCGAGCAGATGCTGCGCCTGATGGAAGAGCTGGAAGAACACGACGACGTCCAGCACGTG
>JBGPQZ010000382.1:0-2063 GCA_041489335.1 Methylomirabilia bacterium | reverse complement strand
GAAGCGCCTCCTCGCCGCTCGCCGCCGCGGTCACGTCGTGTCCCTCGTCCTTCAGGATGGATGAGAGCAGGAGCCGCATCGCCGGCTCGTCATCCACCACCAGGATGCTGGCCTTCGGCTTAGCCATGCGCCGGTTCCTCCACGGGAAGCGTCACCAGGATCGTCGTGCCCTCCGGACCGGTCCGCGCGACACGGAGGGCGCCTCCGTGCGCGTCCACGATCTGCTTGCAGATGGCCAGCCCGAGGCCCGTCCCCTTGGTCCGCGTCGTGTAGAACGGCTCGAAGACGCGAGGTAGGTCGGCCTCGGGGATTCCCGACCCGGTGTCCTCGACGGCGACCTCGACGGCCCGCCGCCTGCCATCTTTATCATCCACGGACCGCACCGCGAGCGTCAATCTCCCACCTTTAGGCATGGCCTGGAGGGCGTTGAGCGCGAGGTTCCCGAAGAGTTGCTTCAGTTGCTCGAGGTCGGCAGCGATGGGGGGCGTCTCCTCAGGAACGTCGAGCCGGCAGACCACCCCAGCGGCCTCCGCGGTCGGGAGCGCCAATCGCAACACCTCACCGAGGACACCAGGCAGGTTCGTCGGCTGGCAGTCCGGTGGCCGGGGCCGCGCATAGGTGAGCAGGTCATTCACCAGCCGCTCCAGCCGGGTGGCTTCTTGGGCAATGGTCTGGGTCATTTCCAACTGTGGCGGATCGGCCGTCTGTTTCTCCCCCAGGAACTGTGCGAGGCCTTTGATCGCCCCCAGGGGGTTACGGATCTCGTGGGCGAGGACCGCCGCCATCCCGCCCAGGGCTGCGAGGCGTTCCTGGCGGGTCGCCTCTTCCTGAAGGCGAAGGTATTGCCGGAGGGTGCGGATTTGCCATGCGCTGAGGGACACGAGGACCAACACTATTACGCCCACAAGGGCGACCTGGATCAGGGCGTGATGCACGATCTGGCGGGCGGGGGCGGTGTGCAAGGCAAGGCGCAGAACCCGGTACCGCGGCAGGCGAGTGTCGAGCAGCCCTCCCAGGCCGGGCGGTGGGACGTGGAAGGGCACCGTGAGCTCGTACACCTCCTCGCCGGTTCCCAGTGCCACCAGGCTCCCCGTGAGCTGTCCGGTCTGCGCCACACCCTGGAAGGCGGCATCCCCGATCCGCGTGCCCACGAGCCGCGGGTTCGAGTGCGCGAGAACAGTGCCATCCCGATCCATGACCGCCAGGAAGGCCACCTCGCGGCGGCGCTGCTCGCTCACGAGGCCCTGCAATGCGGCGGCATCTCTGTCACCGCGACTGCGGGCCTCCGCCGCCAGTTCCAGGCCAATGCTAACGCCTCGGTTCCGCAGCGTTTCGTCTGCAACCCGCACGGCGGTGCGGTAATTGAGGAGCGTCACCGCAATGAGGCCGAGCGATAACACCACCACGGTGGCGAGCAAGCTCCAGACGGGCGGCCGCCTCACTCGTGCGCCCCGTTTCCTGTCCGCCATCTCCGTCTAGCCCCCCACTTGCCCGCCTTCCGCATTCCGTGCGGTGCGGGTCCCTGCCGGCCTGCGCGGGCCGTTGGCTTTCTGGGACCGACTCCGGGAAAGCCCCGACCGGCAATCCCAGGGCATCTTACCCCAAGCCACGGAGTAGGCGCCAGCATTGGATGACCCAGCCGGCTCGGACCCTGCCGATCTTCGCACGAGTCAAGACGACCCCTGGACCGAGAACGCATACAACAGGGAAGCCAAAGACGAGACCGCCTTGACTATGCTTCTAGCAGCATATATAGAGTGTGTCAAAGGAGGAAAGGCCCATGCGAATCGGCGGCAATACGTATGATGTGCAGGAGCTGGCGGGGGCCTTCGGCGATCTCGGGACCCTGATCCCCTTCGTAATCGGCTACATCACCATCAACAAGATGGACCCGGTCGGGGTCCTGGTGGCCTTTGGCGTCTTCAAGATCTTCGTCGGCCTCTACTTCAAGACCCCGGTCCCGATCCAGCCGATGAAGGCCATCGGCACCGCGGCGATCACCCACGCCGGCGCCATCACGCCGGGCGCGATCTGGGCCTCGGGACTCTTCTCCGGCGTCTTCT
>JBGPQZ010000381.1:0-2066 GCA_041489335.1 Methylomirabilia bacterium | reverse complement strand
GTCTGCCTGTTCATCATCAACCGCATGGCCGGCTCCAAGATGGGAGGCGTCTTCGGCTAAACCTATTTCCCGGAGAACCCCTCAGGCGGGCTCCGCCCCCCCGTTCCCGCCGGCTCTCCTTAGGAGCCGAGTGAGGAAAGAAAGCGGGCAGTGCGCGCATGGAGGGCAGCGCGCGTCGGTGATTCAGACCCCTCGCCGCGTGTCCGAATGACCTTGACAAGGCTCGGGGGCCTCGGCTAGGCTAGCCGCGCAATCGGTCAAGGATGGAGATCGAATCCTCGCCAGGGCGGAGAGCCTGAGAAAGTCCTAACGAGGGGCGATTCATGGGATCGCCTTTTGTTGGGACTTTCTTGTTTTCGGGAGGACGTATGGGACACGCGGGGGCGCGGTTTTTCGAGGCCTTGAGGGGGCGGCCGGTCGTGGCCGGTCTCCGGCACTCGCTGGATGTGGAGCGGGCGATCGCCCACGGGGTGGGCGTCCTGTTCATCCTGGGGGAGGACATCTTCGCCCTGAAGGAGAGCGTGGCGAAGGCCCATGCGCACGGACGCTTGATCCTGGCCCACGTGGACCTGATCAAGGGGATCGGCCGCGACGAGGCCGGCGTACGGTTCCTGGCCCAGGAGTTCCACGTGGACGGCATCCTCACCACCCGGACCAACCTGATCGGGCCGGCCAAGCGCGAGGGGCTGATCGCGGTCCAGCGGCTGTTCGTCCTGGACTCGGAGTCGCTGGAGGCGGGACTCCCCGCGGTGGAGCGGGCCGCGCCGGACGCGGTGGAGGTGCTGCCGGGCGTGATCCTGCCCCTCATCGCCCCGCACCTCAAGCAGGCGGGGCTCCCGCCGCTCATCGCCGGCGGGCTCATCCGGACGGCGCGCCAGGTGGCGGAGATCCTGGAGGCCGGCGCGGTAGCGATCTCCACGGGCGCCGAGGAGTTGTGGGGGATGCGGGCTGGGAAGGAGCGCGAGGCGCGATGAAAGGCGGACTCTCGGACGTCGACGGGCGCTCCTTCGATCTGGTGATCATCGGCGGCGGCATGGCCGGGGCCGGGATCGCCCGGGACGCCGCCTTGCGCGGATATCGGACGCTGCTCCTGGAGCGGAAGGATTTCGCCTTCGGCACGACCAGCCGCTCGTCGAAGCTGATCCACGGCGGCCTTCGCTATCTGGAACTCTTCGACTTCGGCCTCGTCCGGGAGTCGTTGCGCGAGCGGGAGCGCCTCGCCCGCCTGGCCCCCCACCTGGTGCGACCCTTGCCGTTCCTGGTTCCGGTGTACCGCGGGGCCAAGCGCGGCATGCTCATGATCCGCATGGGGATGAAGCTCTACGACCTGTTGACCCCCGGGAAGCGGACCGAGCACTACCGGACCATCTCCCGCGACGAGACCATGCGCCTGGAGCGGCACCTCACGCCGCAGGACCTCAAGGGCTCCGGCTACTACTTCGACGACCTGCTGCTCCTTCCCGAGCGGCTGTGCCTGGAGAACGTCCTCTCGGCCCAGCGCTGGGGGGCGGCGGTCTTCAACTACACCGAGGTGACGGGAATCAAGAGCCACGAGCCACGCCACCCAGCCGATGGGCTGGGTACCCGGAGCCACGAGCCCAGAGCCGAGAGGCGCGAGTGGGAGGTGGAGGCCCGGGATGTCCTGGCCGGGGCCACGGTGTGCGTGACGGCTCAGGTCGTCGTCAATGCCACAGGCCCGTGGGCCGACCAGGTCCGCCGGCTGGCCGGGGTGGACGAGGGGCGGCGCTCCATCCGCACGACGAAGGGGATTCACCTCCTCTTGCCGCGGATCACCGAGCACGCGGTCTACATCGCGGCCAAGCAGGACGAGCGGATGTTCTTCGTCATCCCCTGGCAACGGTTCACGCTGGTCGGCACGACCGACACCGATTTCCACGGAGACCTGGATCGTCTGGCAGCCACCCGCGCCGAGGTGCAGTACCTCATGCTGGAGACGCAACGGGTCTTCCCGAGCGCCCAGATGCGGGAGGAGGACGTGGCGTACTCCTACGCCGGCGTCCGCCCGCTCTCCTTCGAGGAGGGTAAGTCCGCCTCCGCCGTCTCCC
>JBGPQZ010000380.1:0-2130 GCA_041489335.1 Methylomirabilia bacterium | reverse complement strand
CTCAGCAAGGAGGAGGAGCTCCAGCTGGGGGCCCTGATCCAGCAGGGGGACGAGCGGGCCTTCCGCAAGCTGGTCGAGGCCAACCTGCGCTTCGTGGTCAAGGTGGCCATGCGGTACCATGGGTGCGGCCTCTCCCTGCTGGACCTCATCAACGAGGGGAACCTCGGGCTGCTGGAGGCTGCGCGACGCTACGCCCCGGAGTACGGGGTCAAGTTCATCAGCTACGCCGTCTGGTGGATCCGGCAGGCGATCATGCACGCGTTGGCGGCCGGGGGCGGCGCCGTCCGGCTGCCCATCCGGAAGGCGCGCCTGGCCACCAAGATCCGGGAGATGCAGGCGAATCTCGCGCAGGCCCCGCGGGGGGAGGAGGAGGCGGCCTCGGTCGAGGAGGCGCTCCACCTCGAACCCGGCGAGATGGAGGCGCTCCTGCGCGGAACGGCGACCCAGGCCTCCCTGGACGAGGAGGGCGGGGCCGAGACGTCGCACGGGCGTGAGCTGGCGCAGCAGAGCGTCATTCCGTCGGCGGATCAGGACCTCATCCTGCACGCCTTCCGGGAGGAGATCGAGCGGCTGCTCTTCCACCTGAAGCCGCGCGAGCGGGAGGTCATCGAGCTGCGCTTCGGGCTGGGGCGGGAGGAGCCCCAGACCCTGGAAGAGGTGGGGCGGCGGCTCCGCCTCTCGCGCGAGCGCGTGCGACAGATCGAGGAGCGGACCAAGCAAAAGCTCCGGCTCCTGGCCCGCGCGCGGCAGCTGAAAGACTTCCTCAACTAACCGGGATCCGAGAGAAACCTCCAATCCGCCTCTCCGCAGGAGTCCGGAGTCCTGCGGACCGGCGGACAAGAACGCCAAGGGCGGAGTATGAGCCAGTCCCGCCGGGCGACCTTGGCGCCCCGGCGGTTTGCGTTTTCCATCGAAAGGTCTTGAGGTGTTGGTGACCCCTACTGACCGGCCGCGGCCCTCACGGCTCCTGATCGTGGACGATGCCGAGGGCGTGCGGCTGGCCCTGTGCGAGTGCCTGCGCCTGCACGGCTACGACGTCACCTCGGCGGCTTCGGGAGGCGAGGCCGTCGAACTGCTCCGCGGCGAGCGCTTCGATCTCCTCCTCACGGACCAGGCCATGCCCGGCCTCTCCGGCCTGGAGCTGACCGGGGTGGCGTCGCGCATGCACCCGGACATGCCCATCGTGGTCATCACCGCCTTCACCGACGTGGAGCTGGCCAAGGCCTCCCTCCTGCGAGGGGCCAGCGACTTCGTCACCAAGCCGGTGAACGTGCAGGAACTCCCCATCCTGGTCGAGCGGAACCTGACCCGCCGGCGGCTCGAGGTGGCGCGCCTGAAGGCCCGCGAGGCTCAGGTCCTGTTCGAGGCGATCAAGGCGCTGGCCTCGGCCGTGGACGCCAAGGACCCCTACACCGCACGCCACTCGATGCGCGTCACGCGCCTGTCGCTCCTCCTGGCGGAGGCGATCGGGCTCTCGGCGGACGAGCGCTACGTGCTGGAGCTCTCGGCCTGGATGCACGACGTCGGCAAGATCGGCGTGCCGGACGCCATCCTGACCAAGCCGCTCCCCCTCACGGCCACAGAGCGCGCGGTGATGAAGGTGCACGCCGTGACGGGCGGAGAGATCGTCGGGAAGATCGAGGAGCTGGGGGTGGTGGCGGACGTCATCCGCCACCACCACGAGTGGGTGGACGGGCAGGGGTACCCCGACGGGTTGCACGGCGCGGCGATCCCGGTGGCGTCCCGCATCATCGCCATCGCGGACGCCTATGAGGCCATGACCGCGGATCGGAGCTACCGGCAGAACCTCGGGCGGGCCGTCGCCTTCGAGGAACTCCGCGCCTGCGCGGGGACCCAGTTCGATGCGAGGATGGTGGAGGGGTTCCTGCAGCTGGTCGTACAGCACCCCGACGCCTGATCGGTGTGATTCGTTCCTGGGCCCGGGGCCGAATGTTCGCTGGACGGCCCGGGGCCGCTGATATACTGCCCCGCATCCTCGTCTACCCCTGGCAACCCTGCACTTCTACCCGCGGGAAGTGGAGCTACGGGGAAGATCCTCAAGAGCGAGCTGCGCTCGATGTTCTAGGAGCGGACGTGTTCTGTGTGGGGGTGGCGCGGCGGTCTCGGTTG
>JBGPQZ010000379.1:0-2156 GCA_041489335.1 Methylomirabilia bacterium | reverse complement strand
TGTGGTACAGGGTGGTCTCGAAGCCGGAGACGCCCGCCTCCTTCATGAGCTGCTTGGCCTTCTCGATGTCGGTCTTGTAGATGATGCGCGGCTCGTAGCCCGCGAACCCTTCGGGGATGAAGGTGTTGATCTGCTTGGCGGCGCCCCCCATGATCTTGTTGACGATCCCGTCGTAGTCGATGGCGTAGCGGATGGCCATGCGCACCCGCTTGTCGGACAGGTACGGCCGCGTCACGTTCATCCCCAGGTACTCGATGGCGTTGTCGGCATACCGCTCGATGCGGACGTCCTTGTTCTTGACCAGCTCGACTACCTGATCGGGGAGCATATTCCAGGCGATGTCCAGGTCGCCCTTCTCCACTTGCAGGCGCCGGCTGCTGGCTTCGGCGATGTCCTTGTAGATGACCCGCTTCATCTTGGGCGGGTAGCGGAAGTGGCCCGCGTTGGCGTCCAGGACGACCCCCTCGCCCTTCTCCCACTTGCGCAGGATGAACGGCCCCGAGCCGGCGGAGTTGCGGGACAGCCAGGTCACCCCGTAATCCCCATTGGGGAACTGGTCCGTCTTGGCGACGTTCTGCTTCACCACCTTGGAGTCCACCACGCTGCTGACGATGGAGGCCATGCAGGCCAGGAACAGGCCGCCCGCGTACTTCTTGGGGAGCGTGATCTGCACGGTGTTGGCGTCCAGCGCCTTGATCGATTCCGGCGTGAGGCCGAACTGCGTGAGGATGAAGGCCGGCTGGTCTTTCAGCAGGACGGCGCGCTGGAAGGAGTAGACCACGTCGTCAGCCGTCATCGGATTGCCGGAGTGAAACTTCACCCCTTTCCGCAGGCTGAAAGTCCACACCAGGCCGTCCGGGGAGACCTTCCAGGACTCGGCCAGCGAGGGCTCCGGCTTGTCGAACTTGCCCGCGGGGAAGTCCAGCAGCCGGTCATAGACCCCGGCCATGACCCCCGAACCGATCACCTCGAAGCCCTTGGCCGGGTCCAGGGACGTGATCATGCCCAGCTCCTGCCCGATCACCAGGACCTCGGTTCGGCTCTGGGCCAGGGCCGGAGAGCCGCCGGAGAGGACCAGGATGCAGAGAATCACGAGAAGAAGACCCAGGGTTCGTTTCATCGCCGCCCTCCTTCGCCTGGGGCTGCGGACCGCGCCCGCGCGCCGGCCCGCGGCCGATTCTGAATCCCAGGTGCCGCGCCGTCCGGACGCGACCGGACCGCAGCCGGCGCCTGGCTGCTGGAGTGAGTCGTCTCGGGTCTCTGGCGTATCGGAACTGACTGATGGGGAATGGCCCCGCGCGGGCTAACGCCATGCGGGCGCCGGCTGCGCACCGCACGACGGGCAGCCCTGGCAGGCGGAGGGAGCATGGCGCCAGCCACGGCCGCTTGTCAATACGAAATTTCGCCCCACAAATCCCTCAGGCGGACAGGGTCGCGGGTGAAAAGGCGGAAGGTGGGGGGCCGCTACCAGCGGCGATCCTCCGGGTTGCCCAGGGCGCGGACGACCAGGGCGTGCAGGTAGCGGACCTCGTCGTCGGGAAGCCCGGCGCCGAAGGTGAACAGACCCTTCCGGCTCTTCACGGTGATGCCCTTCGACCGAACGAGCCGGCGCAGCATGGCGACCCAGCGCGGCGGGACACCGGGCCGGGCGGAAACGCGCCGCGCCGCGTCCCCCTGGGCGGAGGCAAAGGTCTCCTCCGCCGTCCCGTAGTCGAGACCCAGGATCTCGGCGGCGGGAACGCGGATCAGCCTGGCGCGCCAGGCCCCCCGCTCCTCGATGACGATTCCCTCGGGCGAAGCCGTGACGAGGGTGCGGCCCCGGGTCGCCACGCGAACGGCGTTGAGGACACCCACCAGGGGGATCACGCCGAAGACGAGGACGGCGAAGCCGAGGAAGGCCATCTGCACCGCTTCCGGCGTGTGTGTGTGCCGGAAGAAGCGGAGGACCTCGGGAGCCAGGTAGACCAGGACGCCAACGGAGATGGCGGGTCCGACGAGCTTCCGCCAGTTGAAGCCGGGCCCCGGCAGGACGATCTCCACCGTGCGGCTCGACTCGCGGACCTGGCTTTGCATTCGAAGGGGCCGCGTGGCGTCCCCGCTCGGGACGGCATCGGGCATCTGTTCCGGGAAAGGAGCATCCACCCGGTCCGCCGTCA
>JBGPQZ010000378.1:0-2184 GCA_041489335.1 Methylomirabilia bacterium | reverse complement strand
CGGTCCGAGAGGGCCAGCGCCTCGGCCTGGTCGTGGGTCACGTACATGGCGGTGATGCCCAGCCGCGTCACAACCTCCTTGATCTCGAAGCGCATCTCCTCGCGGAGCTTGGCGTCCAGGTTGGAGAGGGGCTCGTCCAAGAGGAGGACCTTGGGCCGGTAGACCAGCGCGCGCGCCAGGCCCACCCGCTGCTGCTGGCCGCCGGAGAGATGGCGGGGGTACTGCGCCGCGTACCCCTCCAGGCGAATGAGGCGCAGGGCCTCGGCCACCAACTTCGCCTGCTCGTCTTTGGGGAGGTTCCGGATCATCAGGGGGAACCCCACGTTGTCGGCGACGGTCATGTGCGGGAAGAGGGCGAAGTTCTGGAAGACCATCCCCAGCTCGCGCTGGTGGGTGGGGATGTCCGTCACATCCTTGCCGTCCAGATAGATCCGGCCCTCGTCCGGGCGGTTCATGCCGGTGAGGCAGCGGAGCGCCGTGGTCTTGCCGCAGCCCGAGGGGCCGAGCAGGGTCATCAGCTCGCCCCGCCGGATCGTGAGCGTGAGGTGGTCGTTGGCCACCAGGTTCCCGTAGCGCTTCGTCACGTCTCGGAACTCGATCATGGCATCGGCCATTCGTCAGACTCCCTTGAACCCGCCGACCAACGTCTCCGGCTTGGCCCGCCGCTGGATCATGGCCAGGATGACCAGCGACGGGACGACCATGATCACCGCCATGGCGCTGGTGATCTCCCAGTAGCCGTCGCCCACCGCGAGGTAGGTGCGCACCGGCAGCGTCACCGTGTGCGGGCCGTAGGTAAGCAGCGTCAGCGTGAACTCGTTGTAGGAATGGGTGAACGAGAAGATCATGGAGGCCAGGATGCCCGGCATGATGAGGGGCAGGACCACGTAGAAGAAGCGCTTGATCGTGTTCGCCCCGCAGACGCTGGCGGCCTCCAGGACGCGCTCGTCCAGGCCCTCGAAGGTGGCGGAGAGGACCAGGATGGCGTAGGGGGCGCAGACCGAGACGTGGGCCATCGCCACGCCGAGGTAGGTGTCCACCAGTTCCAGGGTGTAGAAGATCTTGGCCACGCCCAGGGCGTAGGTGATGGGTGGGATCATCCGCGGGAGCAGGACGATGGCCATGAGCAGTTCCTTGCCGGGAAGCTGCCGCCGGCCGAAGGCCCAGCCGGCGAAGATGCCGATGACGGTACTGACCGCCACGGCGATGACCCCGATGATCAGCGTGTTCTTCATGACCTCGGGGATGTTCCCCACCTCGATCGCCCAGCGGTACCAGTCCCAGGTGAGCTGCGGGGGCAGCCAGAGCCTGCCGAACCAGCCCTTCCCCACGGAGCGCAAGGCGATCATGAGGAACGGGGCCGTGATGAAGAGGGTGAGGCAGACGCACAGCGTATAGCCGAGCACGAACCATCCGTTGCGCAGGCCCTGGAGGTACGCCTTGAGGAGCGTCATCGGGCTCCTCCGGTGCCGCCGGCGCGGCGCACGAACCGCATGTACAGGGTGAGGAAGCCGACCTGCAGGGCCCCCATGATCATGGCGATGGCCGATGCCGAAGACCAGTGGCCCGGGATCGGGATGGAGATCTCCTTGTAGATCTCCACCGCCAGCGGGCGGTAGTCCCCGCCGGCGATCAGGGGGACGCTGAAGGCCCCGAAGGCCGCCATAAAAGTGAGGATCGAGCCGGCGAGGATGCCGGGCGTGATGAGGGGCAGGACGATGTAGCGCAGGACCTGCCACCGGTTGGCGCCGGAGACCGCACCCGCCTCCTCGATGGCCGAATCCAGCGACTCCAGCGACGACATGGTCGTCACGCAGGTGTAGGGGAAGTAGAGCCAGACGTAGAAGAGGATGAGACCCTGGATGGTGTAGTTCACGCGCAGCGGGCCCGTGACGAAGGGCACGAACTGCGTCAGGAACAGGTTGAACCAGCCGCGGATTCCCCAGAAGAGCAGGAGACCGAGCGCCCCGATCAGGCCGGGGATGACGAGGGGCACCAGGACCATCAGGCGGTAGAAGCGGTGGCCCCGGACCTTGGCGCGCAGGATCAGGGACAGGGGAACGCTCAGGAGGACCGAGAAGAGCGTGGAGCCCACCGCCAGGATGAAGGTGAGCAGGATGACCCAGCGGCCGTCGGGGTCGGTGAGGAACTTGGTGTAGTTCCCCAGGGTCCAGCCCACCTCCT
>JBGPQZ010000377.1:0-2216 GCA_041489335.1 Methylomirabilia bacterium | reverse complement strand
GGGGATCTGCTTCAGCTCGGGGTCCGCCTTGATGCGGCGGCACACCTCGAAGCCATCGAGGCCGGGCATCATGACGTCCAGCAGGATGAGATCCGGTCGGTCCCGCGCGACCGCCTCCAGGCCGACCTCGCCGTCCGCGGCCGTCGCCACGCTGTACCCGCGGAACCGCAGGATGTCGCCCAGCATCTCGCGGATGAGCGGGTCGTCATCCACGCAGAGGATCTTGATCTCCGGTGTGGCCTGGATCCCCTTCTCCTGATCCGTCTCCAGGGCGAGGCCGGTCTCGACCGGGAAACCGCAGGTCTGGCAGCGCCGGACGGGGACGCCATCCTCGTCGAACTGGAAGGTGGGTTGGGTGGACTGACAGCGCGGACAGTACTCGGATGGTGGCTGCATTTCCATGCCGCCTCCCGGGTGGGAAGTGTGGATGGGCCAGCCGAAACGGGCTGGCGAAGGAACCGCCGCCGGATTGCCGAACACCCTACCAGAGATGGGCCGCGTTGTCCAGAGGGTGCCGCACGAACTGAGGGTGCCGCACGAACGAATGACCAATGCCCCGTCATTGGCCATTGGGAATTGGTCATTTCTTTCCTGGCTAGCCGTGCGGCGGGAAGCACTTGATCACGGTGAGGGATGCCTCCGGATCCGCCGCGTAGCCCTGATGGGCCGAGGCCGCCGGGACGAAGAAGGTGGAGCCGGCTTGCAGTGCGAGGTCGCCCGCCGGACCCAGGAGCCGCCCCCGCCCTTGGACGACGATCCCCACGTAGCACTGCCCGCGATCCCGGTCGGGCAGGACTTCTTGCGCCGTGAGGCGGGCCATGCCGAAGCAGGGGGTGTCTTCGGGCCCGATCAGGGTCTGCTCCGAGCCCGCGCGGTCCTGCCTGAGAAGCCGCGGCGTGAGCCGGTGCCGATCGACAAAGGCCATCCCCGTGCCCTGGTAGTTGAAGCAGCGCATCCCCAGGTCGAAGCCCAGGCCCATGAAGCACTGGGCTTCGGTCCGCTGGCCGCCGCCGCCGGCGTATTCCGTGATGACCACGAGGTCGGTCGGCTCCTGCACTTCCACCAGGAAAACGCCGGGACCGACGGCGTGCGGCGTGCCGGAGTTGACCAGGTACACCTCGCCCGGCCGCACCTCGATGCGGTTGAGCGCCGCGATCTGGCCGGGGATGTCCTGAGTCTGCACGAGGCGCCGGAACTCGGCCTCCGTGACCCCGTCGCGAAATCCGAACAGGATGTGGGGGGTCTCGCCGCCGATGGTGCGCGTCCCGAGAATCAGCCAGGACTCGGTCTTGCCGAACTGCGAGCCGAGGTGCTGCCGGGCGAAGGCGGCGCTCGGGTGGCACTGGATCGGCAGGCGCGTGGCCGAGTCCAGGAGCTTGCAGAGGACCCCCAGCTCAACGCCCAGGCGTGCGACGTGCCCCATCCCCAGCATGGCCTCGGGGTAGGCCGCGATCAACTCCTTGAGGACCACGCTGGACCCGTCGGGGAGCAGAACGCGGCTCAGGCCCTCGTCCGGCGGCCGGCCGGCGAGGCGGGAGACCGTGGTGGAGCCCACCCACTCCTCCGGGACGTGTCGGTCCGCCGGGTCTGGCTGGCCCTGGAGGCGGTCGAGGAGCGCCCCGCCCCGCCACACGCGGTAGACACGGTTCCGGGCCAGGGGAAGCGGCTGGCGAATCAGGGCCTCGAGGGCCGCGTGGTTCTCGGCCAGCATGGCGTCTCCTTTCGCGGGAGGGGCCCGGCGGGTGGGCCAGTAGGCATGCTGCACGGCGAGTATCCGCCAGGGGCGGACGTGTGTCAACGCCCGGGCTCCGTCATGTCCGGATCGGCCCGACCGGGGCTTGGTGTCGTTCAGCGAAGGATGCCCCGGGGGACCACGACCTGGCCAGGGGGTCGCCCGCGCCGTGTTTTCCGCTACGGGTTCGTGCTCTGCTAGGGTATGATCCCACTCATCGTGGCGCCATCGGCCGACGCGGATTGGCTCTCTCTGTGCGAGGCGGATCGGACGGACCTGGAGGTGGGCATGGAGAGTATCTCTGGAAGCAGGCGAAGACTCCGGCGGATCAAAGGGATGCACTGGCTGGGTGGGGTGTGCGCCGGGATCGGCTACTGGATGGGGATCCCGACCTGGCTGGTGCGGCTTGCCTGGGCGTTGCTCCTCCTCGTCTATGGTCTGGGTGGGGTCGCGTACGTCCTCCTCTGGGTCTTCATGCCCGTCT
>JBGPQZ010000376.1:0-2246 GCA_041489335.1 Methylomirabilia bacterium | reverse complement strand
GGGCGGCTCCGAGGGTCGGGGGGATGCCACGGCGCGGGGTGGGATCTACGTCACCCGCGAGGCCGCCAGAGAGTTGGGCCTCGATCTCAACGGCAAGAGTATGGCCATTCAGGGATTCGGGAACGCCGGGCAGTTCGCGGCGCTCCTCGGGCACGAGCTTCTGGGGCTCACCCTGGTTGCGGCCTCCGACTCCAAGGGGGGGGTCTATAACCCGAAGGGGCTGGATCCCCGGAAGATGGTGGACTACAAACTGAAGACGGGGAGCCTCCAAGGGTTTCCCGGGGCCGATTCCATCAGCAACAAGGATCTGTTGGAGTTGGACGTCACGGTGCTCTTCCCTGCGGCGCTGGAGAGTGTGATCACCCCGGCCAACGCCAACCGGATCAAGTGCAGGATCTCCTGCGAGCTGGCCAACGGGCCGACCACGCCCGAGGCGGACGACATCCTCCACGACAAGGGGATCTTCGTCCTGCCCGATTTCCTGGCGAACGCCGGCGGGGTCACCGTCTCGTACTTCGAGCAGGTGCAGAACACCTACAATTTCTACTGGCCTCTCGGTGAGGTCCACCAGCGCCTGGACGAGAAGATGACCAAGGCCTTCCACGGCGTGTACCAGATGCACAAGAAGGAGAAGGTGAACATGCGGCAGGCCGCCTACCTTGTGGCGGTGGCTCGGGTGGCGGAGGCCTGCAAGCTGCGCGGCTGGGTCTAGCCCTGTCGGATTCCCGCGGAGGCTCTCCGCCTCGCATCCAGTGGAGAGCCTCCGCTCCTGTCCCTGTTGCTGTCGCCTCGCGGGGTCGCCATGGACATCCTCAAGACCTACCGTTTGCTCCGCAAGATGAACCAGTACCCGAACCTGATCGGCCTCATGCGGAGCATCTTCATGGACGTCCTCGACCAGCGGGGGCTCATCACCCGCAAGCAGTTGTACGTGCAGGCCCTGGAGGAGATGAAGAAGGAGGGCGTGCCCGACACGGAGACCAACCGGCAGGAGTACATCGAGGCCCTGATCGACACCCACGTCGCGAAGCACTTCACCCCAAGCGACATCGAGAACTACATCAACCTTGCCCGCAAGAAGGAGAACGCCCAGACCCTCAGCATGCTCGTCAATCGTGACCAGGCCACCACCGAGGAGATCCTCAAGGCCCTGCGGGAGTTCTGCGATATCCCCAAGGGCGAGGTCTACATCTCCCACGAAGAGGCCGAGGGGATGCGCGTGGCGTTGATCTCCCGCTTCCTCAGCAACCAGCTCCCCTTCATCAGCCTGGCCAAGAACTACATCACCATCCGGGACGCCGACGCCATCCTCCAGAGAACCCTCTTGAGCCGGCGGCGGCCGGGAAAGCTCGGGGGCAAGGCGGCGGGCATGATCCTGGCGCACAAGATCCTGCTGCCGACCCTGGAGAAGAACGACCCGGAGTTGGAGCAGATGGTCCGGGTGCCCGACACCTGGTACCTGAACTCCGGCGTCTTCTCCGAGTTCCTGGACCGGAACAATCTCTACCTGTTCCACACCTTCAAGTACAAGGACCGGGAAGAGATCGAGAAGAGCTTCCTGCGGATCGAGGAGCAGCTCAAGTTCGCCACCTTCGCTCCCGAGGTGGTCGCGGACTTCCGGCGGATCCTGGAAGAGGTCGGCGAGCACCCCATCATCATTCGTTCCTCCAGCATGCTGGAGGACAACTTCGGCCTGGCCTTCTCCGGCAAGTACCTCTCCGTGTTCCTGACCAACCAGGGCGGCCTGGAGACCCGACTGAGCAACTTCATCATCGGCCTCAAGAAGGTCTTCGCCAGCACCTTCGGGCCCGACCCCATCCTGTACCGGCGCGACCACGGCCTCCTCGACTACGACGAGCGCATGGCCATGATCGTGCAGAAGGTGGTGGGCCGCCGCATCGGCGACTATTTCTTCCCGTTCGCGGCGGGCGTCATGTTCTCCCGCAACGTCTATGCCTGGAATCCCAAGATCAAGAAGGAGGCCGGCCTGGTCCGGCTGGTGTACGGCCTGGGCACGCGGGCCGTGGAACGGGTCGGCTCGGGCTATCCCCGCATGATCCCCCTGAGCCACCCGCAGTTCCGCCCCGAGGTGACCGCGGATCAGATCCGGAAGTACTCCCAGAAGCAGGCGGACGTCCTGAACCTCCGGACGGGAAGCTTCGAGACCATCGACTTCCGCACGCTCTCGGCGCTGGCTCCCCACCCGGATCTCTTCTACGCGGTGTCGGTCCAGGACTATGACCATC
>JBGPQZ010000375.1:0-2246 GCA_041489335.1 Methylomirabilia bacterium | reverse complement strand
GGCCATGCGGTAGTTGCTCTCCGGCTGGTCGGGCCATACGCATCGTTCATCCCCCCAGAACACCTCGATCAGGGGCCACGCGACCGCCTCCTGGTACGGTGATTCCGCCAGCAACCGGTAGAGCGTCTCCGGCGTCCGCCCCCCGGCCAGCGCCAGTCGCATCCTTCCGCGCTCCTCGATCGCCTCGCGCGAGAGCACGACCAACCGCTGGGCGGCGGCGGACGCCACCTCAGCCGGGTTCTCGCACACGATGATTCGCCGACCGCTATCGCCTGCTGTCATCGCTCCCGTCCGTGCCTCTCCCCTCGATTGCAGGTGTGGAATCTGCAAACTACACAAAGCCAGCGAAGCCGATACCCTCACCCGGCCTCCCCGCAGGGGTCCGGGGTCCTACGGACCGGCCGCCCTCTCCCCCATGGGAGAGGGATGGGGTGAGGGAGAATCTGCGTAATCTGTGGATCTCGTTACCCCTTCACGGCCCGCTCCACCCGCCGCAGGCCATCCGCGATGTCTCCGGCGATGTGGATCCGAACCGCCCGACGCTTCCGCGCCTGCAGGGACTGCAGATCGCCGAGCGCCTGTGCCGCCTTCATCACGCCGAAGGTGTACGGCTCGCCGGGGATCGGCAGGTCCACCGGATCGTCCGCCGTGAACTGGAGGAAGAGGCCCCCGTCCCCGCCCCCCTTGTGCAGCTGCCCCGTGGAGTGGAGGAAGCGCGGGCCGTAGCCCACCGTGGTCGCCACCCGGAAGCGGTCGCGGATGTGCACCCGCACGGCGTCCAGCGCCCCCGCCACGCCCGACGTGCCCTGGAGGTACGCGGTCAGCGCCACGTAATCCCTCGGGCGGATCCGGGCCAGGTGGGCCCGCAGGGCCCCGGCCAGCGTCGTGGCGCCCCGCAGGGCCTCGGAAGCGGCGGCATCGCCGTAGAGGCGGACCGACCCCTCGGTGAAGATCGGGTCGCCCTCGGGGAGCTTGCCTGCCGCCTTGTACTCCTGAAGCAACCGCTTCGTGTTGTCCTTGCTCTCCTGCACGTCGGGCTGGTCGAAGGGATTGACGCCGATCACGGCGCCGGATACCGCCGTGGCGAACTCCCAGCGGAAGAACTCCGCCCCCAGGTCGTACCGGTCCTGCAGGGGAACGGTGAGGATGGGCTGCCCCGCCCGCGTGAGCGCCCCCGCCTTCGCGTCCAACTCCCGATCCGCCGAGCCGCCCAGTCGCAGATACACGAAGAGTCGATCATCTCCATAGACCGACGCATCGCCCGGGGCCTCGCCCTCCACCGGGAGGATCCCCTTCCCCTCCTTCCCCATGCTCTCGGCGATGAGCTGCTCCACCCAGTACCCGAACGAGGCGATCTCGGGCGAGCAGAGGAAGGTGACCTTGTCCCGGCCCGCCTGGGCCAGGGCGCCCATGACGGCGCCCAGCCAGGCGCCCGGGTTCTCCGCCGGAGGGGCGGCCGGGCCGCAGGCCTTGGCCATCCGGTCGGCCCGGTCCAGCAGGTGGAGGACGTCCACGCCGATCAACGTGGCGGGGACCATGCCGAAGAAGGACAGGGCGGAATAGCGGCCGCCGATGTCGGCGGGGTTGAGGAAGACGTGACGGAATCCCCGCTCGCGTCCGTTCCGCTCGAGGAGCGTCCCGGGATCGGTGATGGCGATGAACTGCTCGCCGGCCCGCTCGCCCCGGAGGGAGCGGATCTTCTCGAAGAAGTACTGGTAGAAGGCGGAGATCTCCGGCGTGGTCCCCGACTTGCTGGCCACGATGAACAGGGTGCGCCGGAGATCCACGGACTGTTCGAGGGCCTGGATGCTCGCCGGATCGGTGGTGTCCAGAACGGCCAGACTCGGGAACCCCGCCGCCTGGCCGAAGGTGATGCGCAGGACGTCCGGGCAGAGGCTGCTCCCGCCCATCCCCAGCAGCAGGACGTGCGCGAACCCCGCCTGGCTCCTCTCGACCGCGAACCGGGTGAGGAACGTGGCGTGCGCCCGCACCGTGTCCATGACGGTGAGCCACCCCAGACTGCCCTTGATGATCTTCTGGTGATCGGAGTCCGACTTCCAGAGCGTCGGATCCTTCCCCCAGATCTTCTGGGCGGCGTCACGCTGCGCGAGGTCCTTGAGCGTGGCCTCGATCGCGGAGGAATAGGCGTCAAGCCCGCTGTGCGCGTATCCGCTGCTCATGGTGCGCCTCCCCCTTTCCCGGCAACGTGGCAACTTGGCGATTAGGCTACTCGCAGTGAGCCGCCT
>JBGPQZ010000374.1:0-2286 GCA_041489335.1 Methylomirabilia bacterium | reverse complement strand
TGCACGGCGCCCGAACCCGGGCCGTGCGGCCCGATCTCGGCTTGCCAGAGAATCCGGCTTCCCGCTGACGGCGGAGTATACGGCGCACCAGCGATGGCTGTCAAGGGGAAAGCCGAAGTCTTGTGGTAGCTCAGCAAACTTGTCCGCCTCTAACAGATCAGGGATTCTGTCCGCTCCTATAGAGAGGAGGACAGATGACCCTGACCCCAGAGGAAGCACGACGCGTGCACGTTCTCACCCTGTTGGAGGGCAAGCGCATCACCCCCGCGCAGGCCGCAGAGGCCTTGGGGCTCACCCCCCGGCAAGTCCGGCGATTACGGGTGGGGCTCCGGAGGGAGGGCCCGGCGGCCCTGGTCCACGGCAATCGGGGCCGCCCGGCGCCGAACCAGTTGCCGGAATCCCTCCGCGCTCAGATCGTCTCCCTGGCCCGGGGGCGGTACGCGGGGCTCAACGACCACCATCTCACCGAGAAGCTCACGACCGTCGAAGGACTCGGAGTGAGCCGGGCCACGGTGCAGCGCGTGCTCCGGGCCGCGGGGCTGCCCTCCCCGCGCCGGCGCCGGCCGCCCCGCCACCGGAGTCGGCGGCCTCGGCGGGCCCAAGCGGGGCTCCTCCTCCAGCTCGACGGGAGCCCCTTCGCGTGGTTCGGCGCCTCCCAGCCGCCCTGCAGTCTTGTGGCGGCCATCGACGACGCCACCGGGGCGGTGCTTGCCGGGACCTTCCGGGCCCAGGAGGATGCGGCGGGCTACCTCCGGCTGCTGCACACCCTGGGGCACACCGTCGGGCTCCCGGCCGCCGTGTACACGGACGGGCACGGGATCTTCGTGCGGCATGACCCCCACTGGACGCGCGCCGAGGAACTCCAGGGGTACCAGGATCCGACGCAGGTCGGCCAGGCCCTGCGGGCCCTCGGGGTCCATCACATCGTTGCCGACAGCTCGCAGGCCAAGGGGCGGATCGAGCGGCTCTGGAACACGCTCCAAGATCGCCTCGTCGTCGAGCTCGCCCTGGCGGGGGTCACGACGCCGGCCGCGGGCGATGTCTTCCTGGCCACCACGTTCCTGCCGGCCTTCAACGCGCAATTTGCGGTGCCGGCGGCGGTCGCCGCCAGCGCCTACCGGGCGGTCCCGCGCGGGTGCGATCTCGATCGGGTCTGCGCCTTCCACTACCCCCGGCAGGTCGCCCTCGATAACACCGTGCGGGTGGAGGAGGTCATCCTCCAGCTTGCGCCCGGCCCGTATCGCCGGAGTTACGCCCGGGGCCAGGCGGATGTGGTGCAGTGTCTCGACGGCTCGTGGCGCGTGTATGTGGGGGACCGCCTCATCACGACGACCCCCGCCCCCTTGGATCCCGGCCAACTCCGCGCCCGCCGCCGGTGACGTGCCCCCACCCCGCGCGCCCGGCGGAGTAGCGCGGGGTGGGGGCGGACATTTTCGCTGAGCCATTAGGCGGACATTTTCGCTGAGCTACGACAGGGGAAAGCCGAAGTCTGGGGACACCATACTCATTTCCGCTGCCGCCCCGCCGGGTCTCCTGTCGGGTGATATGGTGCGGGAGGCCGGGAGTGACTACCCGGGCAATGCGCGCCTTGACCGCAGCAACCCCTCCGGCGGCATCTCAATTCAGTATGGTGTCCCCGGAATTCCCGACGGTCCGTTCAATTCCCCGGACCATGCCACGGTGGCGGCTGTCGGTCGAAGATTCCGGGCGCAGTGCGGAAGGGCATCCAAGCGCGGCTGGCGGGGCATGGCTCGGACTATCCTAAGGAAATGAAAGAAACTACGTCCCGTAATACGTCCCGTAATAAGGCGTGTGGTTCAACGCGTCAAGCCTCATCGGATGTCATAGTTCACAATCAGGCCGCCGAGCGATAAGAAATCCTTTAATTGCCGAAGGGCGTTTGCGTGATCTTTGTGCGCCTCCATGAAGTATCCGGCGTGCTCGACGGGATTCCGAAAGCTGTTGCCGCCCTGATGGAGCGGCTTGCGTGCGATAAGGTAACGCACGCCACTCGTCGCGTACGGTATGTTCTTATTGAAGGTTTCGATCTGCCCAGAATCGCATAGGTACTTGAGCACAAGGCGGTACAGTTCCGAAACAGAGTCCGCCACGATCTGATGATTACCAATTCGGATGGTGGCCCCCTTCTGTCTGAATCCGCGCTCCGACTGCTTCGCGGCTTGGGACTCAGTGACGCGGGGTTCGGTTTCGGAACGAGCATTAACCCAAGGAAGGACAGGTGAAGTGCCTGAGCGGAGATGCTCCAGGAGCAACTCCGGGTCGGGG
>JBGPQZ010000373.1:0-2299 GCA_041489335.1 Methylomirabilia bacterium | reverse complement strand
TCTACCGCCGCCTGAAGGGGGAATCCGAGCCGCCCGCGACCGATCCATCAGGGCAGCGACCTCGCGTGGGATTCCCCGCCGACGATTCTCGTTGACGTCCGCCACGCCTGGGCGCTACAAGGTATTCCATTCTGCACTCCAGGGCATGCCGTACGTGTAATCGGAGACCCCCGGCGTGTGAGTCCGGGCGTTATGCGGATCGCGGAAGAGGTTCTCACCTGTAGCCATGGAGCCGCACATGCCAATGACAAAATGCGTCAAATGTGGGAGCGAGTTGGTCGCCGCCGGCGCTCTGTACGGTCCTCGGCGCATGTCGTTCCGTCCCGAGGGGACCAAGTTCCTGACGCTCGAATCCGGGGATGTCATGACGAAGGCGACGATATGCCGCGAGTGCGGATTCATCGAGATGACGGGGGACGTGGAGAAGCTCCGGAGACTCACCTCCGAAACATAAGAGGAAAGTGAGAGAAGCCGCAACGTTCCTTCCGTGGAGTTGCCCGATAGCCCCATGAAGCGTCCATGATTCCCTGGGAGTTCCTCGAGAGCGCAGCGATACCCGGAGGCGGCGGGGAGCTTGGCCTGTACCGGCGAGGGGGGGAGTTCTCGATCCGGGTGGCCAGTCGGGAGCTCATGAACAGCCGCCTCCATGCCTCGGAGGAGGCGCTGGCCGAACTCGCGTGTGCACGAGTCGCCGCCAGACCTCGACCCCGGGTCCTGATCGGGGGGCTGGGCATGGGGTACACATTGGCCGCGGCCCTGTGCCGACTCGGGCCCGAGGCCGCGGTAGTGGTGGCCGAGTTGGTGCCGGCGGTGGTGGTGTGGAACCGGGGGCCCCTGGCGCCCCTGGCCGGACATCCCTTGCAGGACGACCGGGTCAGCGTGCGCGAGGTGGATGTCGCCCAGATCCTGCTGGCGGAGCCCCAGGCCTACGATGCCATCCTGCTGGACGTGGACAACGGTCCCGAAGGCCTGGCCCGGAAGGATAACGACTGGCTCTACGCCCGGCCCGGCCTCACGGCAGCCTTCGCGGCCCTGCGGCCGGCGGGGGTGCTGGCCGTCTGGTCGGCCGGTCCCCATCGGGTCTTCGCCCAGCGGCTGCGCCGGGCGGGTTTCGTGGTGGACGAGATCTGTGTGCCGGCGCGAGGTTCCCGCGGGGGAAGACGGCACACGATCTGGCTCGCCGGGCGCGGCTCCTGAGCGGCACACGAAAGAGCCGCCGCATCCACTTCAACTTGAGAAGAGAATAGGACCCGAATTTCGCTGCTCCGCGCACGCCAGGGTTGGACAGGTCTTCGAGGCACGACCGCTCAGGGCTGCCGCTTCGGCCGCGCCGAGCCATCCCTGCTCAGCCGCCATGATCTACCGGATGCTTGCCGACTGTCTCGTCCTCGTCCACCTCGCCTTTGTCGTCTTCGTGGTGGCAGGGGGGCTCCTCATCCTCTGGCGCCCCTCCCTCCGCTGGATCCACCTTCCGGCGGCGGCGTGGGGTGCCCTCATCGAGTTCACCGGCTGGATCTGCCCCCTGACCCCCTGGGAGCAGGCACTGCGACTCAAGGCGGGGCAGGTCGGCTATGCGGGCGGGTTCATCGAGCACTATCTGCTGCCGATCCTCTACCCGCAGGGACTCACGCCCGGCGTCCAGATTGCGCTGGGGCTTCTGGTGATCGGGGCGAACGTCGGCATCTATGCGTTCGTCGGTTACCGTCTGGCCCGGGGTGGCCTGCCGAGGCGCCGCTGACGATGGGGACGCCAGCATTCTGCTTTTCCCGGTCTGCCCGACGGCGCGGCGAGCCCTGGCGGATGACGTTGCCTTGACACTGCCGGCTGATCGGCAGTACGTTCGAACCTGCGTCCACGGCACACCTGTGGTGTGCCGGATCACCCCCACAAACAAAGTCCGGGTGATCACGGTGTACGATGAACGGCGCCTTGCGGGCGTTCCTGGAGTCCCACGACCAATCGCTGGAAGATGCGCCCAGACGTGTGCTCCGTGAGGAGCTGCCGCGGTGCACCGGCAAGACCGCTGCCGTCCCCACCCGCCGTCGAAGCCGACGATCACCCAGGGCGGCCACGGGGTAGCGATGGTACGGCACGCCAGCCCGTCGCAGATCCACAACCCTTCCGCAGTCCGATTGACAGAAAGTCCAGCGGTCTCGCCGTGGCGCCGTGCTTCTTCGACGGGTTTGTTGATTTGGCCGTGACGATCGAGGACCACACGTAAATCTATTCTTCTCCACCTCCATTAAAACAAGGAGTTGGGATCCCGCCTCCGTGGAGTCGCCGGTCCCCGGATGTTGGC
>JBGPQZ010000372.1:0-2301 GCA_041489335.1 Methylomirabilia bacterium | reverse complement strand
CGTGGCGTGGAGGTGGTCACCACCGAGGGTCTTTGAAACTGCCAGTCCACACTGAGGAGGTGTCGATCATGGACAACTTCTACCGTATGCTCGTTCCCATCGCTCTTTGGCTCGGCCTGGTCGTGTTCGTCATTGCGCTGTGCATGGGGCTAACCCACACGCCCATCCTCGGGTTCAGCCAAGGAGGGTTCCTCCGCGGCGCGCAGACCCTCCTGCTAGTCGCGGTGGCAGCCTACTGCGCGCACCGGACCGCTCAAAGCTCGTGAGGCCGGGCGATCCGGGAGGCCCGAAGCGGTCAGTCCCGGCCCGCGCGGAATCCGAGCCGACTCGGCAGGGCCGTGCCCATCCAGCCTACGAGGCCCTGGATTTGGCCAGCGGCGGTGAGGCCTCGGACGGTGTGAGCCGGTGAACTGAAGGGAAATTCGACGGCTCCACCTCCCGGGGAATAGGGAAGTAGCCGTCGCCGCGGCGTGCCGGGGCCACGGAAATCCGAGGCTGCGCGTCTAGGCGCAGTCTGGAGGGGCCGATGAGGGTCTTGCTCATCTCGGCCAACACGGAGCGGATCAATCTTCCCACGCTCCCCGTCGGCTTGGCCCTGGTGGCGACGGCGGCCCGCGAAGCCGGGCACGAGGCGGTACTCCTCGACCTGATGACCGCGCCGGACCCCGGCGCCGCCCTCGGGCGCGCCATCCAGGAACACTCTCCGGACGCCATTGGCATCTCCGTGCGGAACGTGGACGACCAGTGCATGGAGAGCCCACGCTTCCTGCTCCCGCAGGTCAGCGGCGTCGTGGCGGCGTGCCGCGCCTGCTCCGCGGCCCCCCTGGTGCTTGGCGGGGCCGGCTACAGCATCTTCCCCGCGGCGGCGCTCTCCTACCTCGGCGCCGACCTGGGTGTCGCCGGCGAAGGGGAGGTCGTCTTCCCGCAGCTTCTCTCGCTCCTCGAGCGGAGGGAGGACCCGGGCGATCTCCCCGGGGTGTACGTCCGCGGGCGACGCGCCAGCGGGAAGAGGACCTTCGCACCGAACCTGGACATCCTCCCCTACCCCGGTGAGGACCTGTGGGCGTCGGCCAATCCCCGCGACCCCGACCTGTGGGTCCCGGTGCAGAGCCGCCGGGGCTGTTCCTTGGACTGCTCCTATTGCTCCACGGCCGGCATCGAGGGCCGGACGATTCGCGCCCGCTTGCCCTCGTTCGTGGCCGCAGATGTGGCGCGCATCGCCCAGGCCGGATTTCAGCGCGTCTACTTCGTGGACAACACCTTCAACCTCCCACCGTCCTATGCCCTGGAGCTGTGCCGGCAAATCGCGGCCCAGCGCCTGGAGATCGCCTGGCGCTGCATCCTCTACCCGCACGACGTGTCGGTGGGCCTGGTGCGAGCCATGGCCGAGGCCGGCTGCGCCGAAGCCAGCCTGGGCTTCGAGAGCGGCTCGGAGCGGATCCTGCGGGCGATGAACAAGCGGTTCCTCCCGGACGAGGTCCGCCGGATTTCCGACCTGCTGGCCGCCCACGGCATCCGCCGCATGGGGTTCCTCCTGCTGGGCGGACCCGGGGAGACCCAGGCCTCGGTCGACGAGAGCCTCGCCTTCGCCGACTCCCTCCACCTCGACGGGCTGAAGGTGACGGTGGGGATTCGCATCTATCCCGACACGGCGTTGGCAGAAACGGCCCTGCGGGAGGGCCTGATCGCACCGGACGACGACCTCCTCTTCCCCCGTTTCTACCTGACCCCCGGTCTGGAAATCCCCCACCCGCAACCGACCCCGGGCGGCCCCTGAGGCAATTCCGGGGACACCATCCGGAATTCCAGCCTGCTCCGTGCCGCACCCACACTCCGGGAGCCACACTCGTCCCCTGCCGGCCTGCGCCGATCACCCCCTCTGCGCTCCCTGCCAGGAATTCCCCCGATGGCGACTCAGGGCCAAATGCCTGCTTGAGAAATCTAAAGCGTCGGTTTAGAATTCTCACCATGCGATTCATCCCCCGCCTCCTCGGGCCCGAGCTGATCCGAGCCGCCAGACACTTCCCGGCGGTCATCCTGACCGGACCGCGTCGCGCCGGGAAGACCACGCTCTTGCGCCGCCCACGACTCTCACCAATGACGGCCAGCAGCACGTCGTAACCGACGCGCTGGCCATGCTCAAGAGCGCCATCCGAGGCGGTGGTTCTCGTGGGGCTTTCGCGTCCTGGAGGGCTCGACGCCGATCGCCGAGATCGACCTTGTTATCGTCTTGTGGAAGCGCGAGGCCGATTCCGACAATGCGGGAGCGGCCGCCTAAGACCAATACGGGGTGTCCCGTCT
>JBGPQZ010000371.1:0-2333 GCA_041489335.1 Methylomirabilia bacterium | reverse complement strand
GAGGGCCCGGTGGACGCCATCTTCCACAACGCCAAGCACCCGTACACCCGGGCGCTGCTGCGCTCCATCCCCAGCATCCGTTCCATCGCCCGGACGGAACTGCCGACCATCGCCGGCTCCATCCCGCACCCCTACAACCGGCCGGCCGGCTGTCCGTTCTACCCGCGCTGTCCGGATTTCAAGCCAGGGTTGTGCGACAAGGCCGAGCCCGGGCTCACGGTCGTGGGCGATGGGCAGGCGGTGAGCTGCTTCCTTTACGAGCGGACTTGATGATGGGATCGCCGGTGCGTTTGCTCGAGGTCAACGGGCTGAAGAAGTTTTTCCCCATCCGCCGCGGGGTGCTACAGCGGTTGGTCGGCCAGGTCCGCGCGGTGGATGACGTGAGCTTCTTCGTGGAGAAGGGCGAGTGCCTGTCGCTCGTGGGCGAGAGCGGTTGCGGCAAGACCACGACCTCCCGGTGCATCCTGCGGGCGATCCATCCCACGGCGGGCCAGATCCTCTTCCGGCCCGAGGACGGGTCGATGGTGGACGTAGCGAAGCTCTCCAAGGGGGAGCTTCGGCCGCTCCGCCGCCAGATGCAGATGATCTTCCAGGACCCCTTCTCGTCCCTCAACCCGCGGCGCACGCTCCTCGACATCGTAGCCGAGCCCCTGGTGGCCAATGGGATCGGCAGCCGGCAGGAGCGGCTCGACCGCGTGGCGGAATTGCTCAAGCTGGTGGGCCTCCGGCCCGAGTACATGCGGCGCTACCCGCATGCGTTCTCGGGGGGCCAGCGCCAGCGCATCGGGATCGCCCGCGCCCTCGCGCTGAACCCCAGCCTCGTCGTGGCCGACGAACCGGTCTCCGCCCTCGACGTCTCGGTGCAGGCGCAGATCCTCAACCTCATGCTCCGCCTGCAGGACCAGCTCGGCCTCACCTACCTCTTCGTGGCCCACGACCTGTCCGTGGTGAAGCACGTGAGCGACCGGGTGGCCGTCATGTATGTTGGCCGCCTCGTGGAGATGGCGCCCACGGCAGCCCTCTTCGCCACGCCCAAGCACCCCTACACCGAGGCCCTGATGTCGGCCGTCCCCAAGCCGGACCCGCGGCTGCGCACGCAGCGCATCGTCCTGGAGGGCGAGGTGGCCGACCCGGCCAACCCGCCGTCGGGCTGCTACTTCCA
This sequence comes from Methylomirabilia bacterium, assembly GCA_041489335.1. Classification (GTDB taxonomy): domain Bacteria; phylum Methylomirabilota; class Methylomirabilia; order Methylomirabilales; family 2-02-FULL-66-22; genus 2-02-FULL-66-22. The sequence continues at coordinate 1,171 of JBGPQZ010000371.1, read as the reverse complement.
CCCCCGCTGCCGCTACGCGACCGACCCGTGCCGGACCGACACGCCGCAGCTTGCCGAGATCGAACCGGGCCACTTCGTGAGCTGCCACCGCGCCGCCGAGCTGACGCTCAAGGGCATCACCACGTGAGCGGAAGCCGCCTGGTCTACTCCACCGAGGGTGGGCGCGTCCGGTATCCGGACGAGCGGCCCGCGACACTTCGCCGCCCGAGCCGGCAGGCTGTGCCCGGGGCGCCGCAGGACGGGGTGGTCCGCATCTTTCGCGAGCGCGGCGGCCGGGGCGGGAAGGTGGTGACCGTCGTCCGCGGCCTGCCGGGAGGCGGCGCAGCGCTCACCGCCCTGGTAGCCGAGCTGAAGCGGCTCTGCGGCGCCGGCGGCACCGTGAAGGGCAGCGTCCTGGAGATCCAGGGCGACCACCGTGACCGCGTGGCCGACCGGCTGCGCGAGCAGGGGCTCATCGTCAAACTCGCGGGGGGATGAGGGAGTTCGAGCAGATGCCTTCTGGGGGCGGCAGGATCAACCACGACTGGTCATGGGGGGCGGCGCTGCAGGGCGTGATCCCGCCCATGATCTCCCCCCTGACCGAGGCGGGGGAGCTGGATGGGGGCGCGCTCCCGCAGCTCGTGGAGCACATCCTCGGGGGCGGGTGTACCGGGCTCTTCATCCTGGGGGGATGTGGCGAGGGGGCGTGGCTGACGAGCCAGCAGCGAGCCTCGGTGGTCCGCGGCACCGTCCGGGCTGCGGCCGGCCGCGTGCCGGTCCTGGTCGGAGTCATGCTGCCGGCGACGGGCCCGGCGCTGGACGCGGCGCGCCAGGCCTCCGATGAGGGGGCCGACGCCCTGGTCGTCGGCTCGCCGTACTACTATCCCGTGGATGGCGCCGTCCAGCGGCGGCACGTCGAGGCCATCCTCAAGACGGTGAACCTGCCGGTCCTCCTCTATAACATCCCGCAGGCAACCCACCATCCGATCGCGCCCGCCACCGTGGCGGCGCTCGCCCAGGAGCCGCGCGTCCTGGGGATCAAGGACTCGGCGGGCGACTTCGAGGCCTTCCTGTTCATCCTGGCGATCAAGCAGAGTCGCCCCGACTTCCGCGTCCTGCAGGGGAACGAGGCCCTGGCGTCCGCCAGTCTCCTCCACGGGGGCGATGGACTGGTGCCGGGCATGGCCAACTT
>JBGPQZ010000370.1:0-2362 GCA_041489335.1 Methylomirabilia bacterium | reverse complement strand
TGATCACAAGCTGTTTCACCATGGCATTCGCACTTTCTTCCCCTTCCGAGAATGTGGAAACCGAAACCTGACGCGGACAGATACTATCAGACCGGGCCTCCTGGGTGCCCAATCGCCCGGTTGCCTAGCCGCCCTTTCCCCCGCGACGAGCCGCGATCTCCTGGTAGAGCGCCTCGTAGGCCCGCGCCGAGCGGTTCCACGAGAAGTCGCACGCCATCGCGTTGCCCACGAGCCTCTTCCACGCATCGCGCTGGCGGTAGAGGGTCAGGGCCGCGCGGACGGTCGTGAGCAAGGCCTCGGCCGTCGCCTCGGCGAACTTGAAGCCGTTGCCTTCTCCCGTCCCGGGATCGTACGGCTGGATGGTGTCGTCCAGCCCGCCCGTGGCCCGGACCACCGGGATGGTCCCGTAGGCCAGGCTGTACATCTGGTTGAGGCCACAGGGCTCGTAGCGGGAGGGCATGAGGAAGAGATCGGCCCCCGCCTCGATCTTGTGCGAGAGGGCCACGTCGAAGCCCAGCTTCAGGCCCACCCGCGACGGGTGCCGCGCTTTCAGGGCCTCGAAGGCCTGGTGCAGCGCCGGCTCGCCGGTGCCGAGCAGGACGAACTGGGCGTCCAGCGCCAGGATCTCGTCCAGGGCCAGGGCCACCAGATCCATCCCCTTCTGCTCGGCCAGGCGCGAGATCACCGCCAGGACGGGGACCTCGGGCCGCTCCGCGAGGCCGAAGATCCGTTGCAGATCCGCCTTGCAGGCGGCCTTGCCGGCCAGGTCGTCCCGCGAGAACTTCGCCGCGAGGAAGCCGTCCCGAGTGGGGTGCCACTCATCGTAGTCGATGCCGTTCAGGATCCCGTGGACGTCCCGCGTGCGGGCGCGCAGAACCCCTTCCAGCCCGCAGCCGAACTCCTCGGTCTGGATCTCCTGGCTGTACCGCTTGCTCACGGTGTTGATGAGGTCGCTCCAGACGAGGCCCGCCTTCAGGAAGTTGACCTTGCCGTAGAACTCGATGCCGAACGGATTGAACAGCTCCTGGCCGAGGTTCGCGACGGCCATGGTGGCCGGCTTGAAGAGGCCCTGGTAGCCCAGGTTGTGGATGGTGAAGAGGACGCCGGATCCGCGAAATTCCGGAGTGCCTTGATAGATGATCCGGAGATAGGTGGGGACGAGGGCGGTCTGCCAGTCGTTCACGTGAAAGACGGTCGGAGAGAAGTCCACGGCCTGCACGAGCTCCAGGACCGCGCGGGAGAAGAAGGCGAACCGCTCCGCGTTGTCCGGGTGGTCCCGGCCCTCGATCTGGTACAGCCCCTCCCGATCGTAGTAGCTGTCCTGCTGGATGAAGTAGGTGGGGACGGTCCCGATGGCCCCCTCCCACACCGCCGCGTCCTCGACGGTGCCGGCGATGGGGACGGGCAGGGCGTGCAGGATCTTCCGTAAGCCGTGCTTGGCCGTGTCCACCATCCGGTACTTGGGGAGGACGACGCGCACATCATGCCCGAGGGCGGCCAAGGCCTTGGGCAGGGCCCCGGCCACGTCGGCCAGCCCGCCGGTCTTGGCGAAGGGCGCGACCTCCGAAGATGCCAACAGGATGCGCATGGTCTCACCTCAGGTGAGGGTTAGGATGCCTGCCGGCCATGGATCACGCGCCGGCCGTGGTGCGACGCATCACAAAGCGAGCTTACCCGATGTCGCACGCCGGATCAACCGCTCGAATCGGCGTCAGGACTTGGCGGCGCGCTTCTCGAGGAACGCCTTCACCCCCGCCTGGACCGCCTCCGACTGGAACAGCTCGCTGATGGCGTCGATGGAGACCTGCTGCGCCTCCAGCAGATCCATGCACAGGCCGCGGTCCATGACGGCCTTGACCGTTCGCAACGTGATCCCGGGCCGCTCCGCGATCGTCCGCCCCAGCGTCTCCGCGACGGCCAGGGCCTGACCCGCCGGGGCCACCCGGTTCACCAGGCCGATGCGCCAGGCCTCCGCTGCATCGATGGGCTCGCCGGTGTAGATCAGCTCCCGCGCGCGGGACTCGCCCACGAGCCGCGGCAGCCTCTCCGTGCCGCCCCCCCCGGGGAAGACGCCCAGCTTCACCTCGGGCATCCCCAGCCGCGAACTCTGGCTGGCTACCCGGAGATCGCAGGCGAGCGCGAGCTCGAGCCCGCCCCCCAGGCAGTGCCCCTCGATGGCCGCGATGGTGGGGATAGGGAAGAAGTCGATGCGGTTGTAGACCGTGTGCTCGAGGATGGCGTGCTGGCGCGCCAGGCGCTTCTCTGTGATCTCGGGAAACTCCTTGATGTCCGCCCCCACGGAGAAGGCCCGGCCGCCCGCGCCGTGAAGGATCACGCAGCGGACGTCCGGGATCGCGGCGAT
>JBGPQZ010000369.1:0-2364 GCA_041489335.1 Methylomirabilia bacterium | reverse complement strand
GGATGACCCGACTCAAAGGGGATTGCGACTCCCGGAACATTTTCATCGCCACCTTCTCTTCGTTGACCGAAGGTGAGACCCGACTCAAAGGGGATTGCGACACGTCGTACATGAGCATGGGGGTAGGCCACTTCTTGGACCGAAGGTGAGACCCGACTCAAAGGGGATTGCGACTACCTCCAACGTCCCGGCAACATTACCGGAATGTTCTGACCGAAGGTGAGACCCGACTCAAAGGGGATTGCGACAGCTGACTCATTTGCGATTTCCGATTTCCGATTTGCGATTTCCGACCCAGGGTGAGACCCGACTCAGAGAGGGCTGTGCGAGGGCAGAGGGCAGAGAGCGGAGGGACAGGGCACGGGGCGGAAGGGAGAGATTGATACGGGCGCTGCCCGTCTGTGTCCTTGACGGGGGAGGGCGCCTTTGGTACCGTCTGACCACCTGTGGGCGCCCGGCCACCTGGGTCACGCGCGAGGAGCATTCCCCAGCCAGAGGAGGTGCGCCACCATGCGGCCAGTCGTCATCTTGGGGTCCGGGCCTGCGGGGCTGACCGCGGCCATTTACGCGGCACGGGCGCACCTTCGCCCGCTGGTCGTGGAGGGGCAGGAGCCCGGCGGGCAGCTCACGCTCACGACCACCGTGGAGAATTTCCCCGGCTTCCCCGAGGGCCTGCTCGGCCCCGACCTGATTCGCTCCATGCGTGAACAGGCCGCCCGGTTCGGCGCCGAGTTCCGCACCGGCACCGCCACGGCGGTGGACCTCCGCACTCGGCCGTTCCGCCTCACGATCGACGGCGGGGTGGAGGAGTGCCAGGCCCTCATCGTCGCCACCGGCGCCTCGGCCCGGATGCTCGGCCTCCCGTCGGAGCGCCAGCTGATCGGGCACGGCGTCTCCACCTGCGCCACCTGCGACGGCTTCTTCTTCCAGGAGCAGGAGGTCCTGATCGTGGGCGGGGGCGACTCGGCCCTGGAGGAGGCCCTCTTCCTCACCAAGTTCGCCCGGCGGGTCACCGTGGTGCATCGGCGGGACAAGCTGCGGGCCTCCAACATCATGCAGGATAAGATCTTCGCCAACCCCAAGATCGACTTCGCCTGGGACAGCACGATCGAGGAGATCCTGGATGTGGCGCAGCAGAAGGTGACGGCCGTGCGCCTGAGGAACGTGAAGACGGGGGACATCACGGAGCGGCCCGCGGACGGGATCTTCGTGGCCATCGGCCACGTCCCCAACACCGCGGTCTTCCGCGGGCAGCTCACGATGGACGCCGTCGGGTACATCCAGACGCGCGACGGCACCAAGACCAGCGTCCCCGGCGTGTTCGCGGCGGGCGACGTCCAGGATCACGTCTACCGCCAGGCCGTCACCGCGGCCGGCTCCGGCTGCATGGCCGCCATCGACGCCGAACGGTTCCTGGAGCACGGGGCGCCGTAGCGCCGCATCGCGCGGCGCGGCAATTGGGCAACCAATTATCTGGCTGCAAGAAAGACTATGGACGCACCCATCGGGTTGGTTCGGGCCCTCGTGCCCGTGACCGTAGCGCTCAAGGTCGAGATTCCCGACGATCACCCCTCCGTGCGCGTCCTCGGGGACGAGCGCATGGGCTCGGGCGTCTTGGTGGAGCCCGGCATCCTGCTCACCGTGAACTACGTGGTGATCGGCGGCCGCTCCATCACGGCCACCTTCCCGGACGGTCGCACGTCTCCCGCGGAGGTCCTGGCCCAGGATTACGAGAGCGGGATCGCGGTCCTGCGGATCTCGCAGACGGACGGCGCGGTCGCGACCGTGGGGAACTCCCGGCGCCTCACCCGGGGGCAGCCGGTGTTCATCCTGGCCAGCACGGGACCCACGGAGCGTCGGGTGGGCGACGGGGTCATCACGGACCTCTCGGCCTTCGACGCCTACTGGGAGTACATGCTGGACTCGGCCATCCAGACCTCGGCGGTCAATCCCGGCCTGGGTGGCGGCCCGCTCTTCGATTTGCGGGGGCGCCTGATCGGCATCACCTCGCTCAACCTGGGCCAGATGGGCCGCTTCAGCCTGGCGATTCCCATCCACCACTTCGCCGAGGCGCGCGAGGAGCTGATTAGCTACGGGGGCGTCCGCCCGGCGCGGCGCCGCGCCTGGGTTGGGATCTACGCCGAGTCCACGCCGGCGGGCGTGATGGTGGCCGGCGTGGTGCCCGATGGGCCCGCCGCCCAGGCGGGGATGCGAGAGGGGGACGTGATCCTGGCGGTCAATTTTCGCGAGGCCGCGACCCGGCCGGAGGTGTACCGCGCCCTCTGGAAGCAGCTGGCGGGGAGCGTGATTCGCTTCACCATTCTGCGCGACTCGGAGCACCAGCGCGTCGAGGTGGCGAGCGTG
>JBGPQZ010000368.1:0-2365 GCA_041489335.1 Methylomirabilia bacterium | reverse complement strand
GCCACCTTCACGCTGTTCGCGTACGTGGCGGGCCACGCGGCCATCGCCCGCTACCTCCAGGTGATCTTCGTGCGGGGCGCGAGCGAGCTGCCCGTGTTCGGCGCCGCGCTGGTGGGGGCGAGTCTGGGTTTCCTCTGGTACAACGCGCACCCGGCCCAGGTCTTCATGGGCGACACCGGCTCGCTCGCCCTGGGCGGGGCCCTGGCCACGGTGGCGCTCGTCACCAAGAACGAGCTGATCCTGGTGGTGGCCGGCGGCTGCTTCGTGGTGGAGGCGTTGTCGGTCATCCTGCAGGTATTCTGGTACCGGCGCACCGGCCGGCGATTCTTCCGCATGGCGCCGATCCACCACCACTACGAGTTGAACGGCCTGTCGGAGCCCAAGATCATCGTGCGCTTCTGGATCGTCTCCTTCGTGCTGCAGGTGGTGGCGTTGACGACGCTCAAACTGAGGTGAGTATCAATGACCGATGACCAATGGCAAATGGCCAATGGCGGAACCCCAATTGGTCATTGGGATTTGGTCATTGGTCATTCGCGAGCAAGTGATGAGTAATCAGCCGGATCTGCAATGGCGCGGCAAGCAGGTGACGGTGGTGGGGCTGGCCCGGAGCGGCGTGGCCGCCTGCAAGGTGCTGGCGGCCGGCGGGGCCACGGTCACCGGCACCGACCGGTCGCCGCGGGAGCGCCTCCCCGCGGATCTCGCCCTGCTAGAGGAAGCGGGCGTGCGCCTCGAGACCGGCGCACACCGCCGGGAGAGCTTCCTCACGGCCGACCTCATCGTGGTGAGCCCGGGGGTCCCGACGGAGATGCCGCTCCTCGCCGAGGCGCGGGCGCACGGGATCCCGGTGTGGGGGGAGGTGGAGCTGGCCTCGCACCTCTGCTCCGCCCGGTTCCTGGGGATCACCGGGTCGAACGGGAAGAGCACGACGGTGAGCCTCCTCGGCGAGATGCTCCGCGCAGCCGGGTACCCCACGGTGGTGGCGGGGAACATCGGCACCGCGCTCTGCGAGGTGGTGCCACCCCTCACGGCGTCCCACTGGGTGGTGGCGGAGCTGTCGAGCTTCCAGCTCGAGACCATCGTCTCCTTCCGGCCCCACGTGGCGCTGCTCCTGAACCTCGTTCCGGATCATCTGGACCGGTACCCGGACCTCGACAGCTACTACGCGGCCAAGGCGCGGATCTTCCTCAATCAGACCGCCGCGGACTTTGCGGTGCTGAACGCCGACGACCCCCCAACGCTCGCGTGGGCCCGGGGGGTCGCGGCCAGGCCGCTTCTCTTCAGCCGGACGCGTCGCGTGGAGGAGGGGGCCTGCGTCGAGGGCGATCGCTTGGTCCTGCGGCGGGAGGGAAAGAGCGATCCCGTCTGCCGGGTGGGCGAGATCCGGATCCAGGGGCTCCACAACCTGGAGAACGCCCTGGCCGCCGCCGCCGCCGCCTCGGCCATCGGGGCCTCCCCGCGCGCCCTCGCCGAGGCATTGGCCCGCTTCCCGGGGCTTCCCCATCGGCTGGAACTGGTGGCCGAGCTGGATGGCGTCCGGTACATCAACGATTCCAAGGGAACGAATGTGGGGGCGGTGGTCAAGTCGCTGGAGGGGTTCAGCCGGGGCGTCGTCCTGATCGCCGGCGGCAAGGACAAGGGCGGGGACTTCACGCCCTTGCGGCCGCTCCTCGAGACGCGGGTGAACACCCTGCTGCTGCTGGGCCAGGCCCGGGCCAAGATGCGCGAGCAGCTCCTGGGTGCCTGCCCGATGGAGGAGGTCACCTCCATGGAGGAGGCGGTGACGCGGGGTGCGGAGATCGCGCGGCGGGGGGACACGGTCCTCTTGTCGCCGGCCTGCGCCAGCTTCGACATGTTCCGGGACTTCGAGCACCGCGGGGACGTCTTCCGGGAGGCAGTCCAGGCGCTCGCGGTCCGGAGGCGGACGGATGAACGGACGCGCTGAGGAGTGGGGAGGGTCGCTCCCGGGATCGGCGCCGGGGCCGCTGGAGACCTCGCCGCGCCCCCGGGCCCTCGGGCTCGGCCGCGCCTGGCGCACCCTCCTGCCGAGCCGCGGGGCGGCGGTGCGCCCGAGCGTGGACCGGTGGCTGCTCATGACCACGGTGATCCTGGTGGGGTTCGGGATCGTCATGATCTACAGCGCCAGCGCCATCCGGGCCCAGGAGCGGTTCGGCGATCCCACCTACTTCCTGAAGAAGCAGGTGGTCGGGGCGGCGCTCGGGCTCCTGGTCATGGCCTGGGCCGCTATCTCGGACCTGAAGCGGTTCCAGCGCTGGACGCCGATCCTCTTTCTCGGGAGCCTCCTCCTGCTCGGCCTGGTCCTGCTGCCGGCGGTCGGGGTCAAAATCAACGGGGCGCGCCGGTG
>JBGPQZ010000367.1:0-2377 GCA_041489335.1 Methylomirabilia bacterium | reverse complement strand
TTAGCGGTAGTGCTTGAAGTGCTCCACCTCATCCTTGAGCCAGGCGGGCCAGTAGCGCTCGGAGATGGGATACGAGGCGTCCAGGGCCTGGTATGAGCCGGGGCCGATCACCGCTCTCACGTTCTCGGGCGTGTTGTAGCAGACCCGATCCACCCCCAACAGGGCAGCCACCTTGGCGTTGATCTCCTCCGGCGTCTTGTCGTAAGGGTTGTCGCCGCGGAAGGCGCGCTGCACCGCCAGTTCATCCAGGCACTCCCGGCCGCGGCGCCACTCTTTGAAGGAGGGGAAGAACATAGGGCCGTAGGAAACCCAGAACTCCAGCGTCGTCGCCCCCGCGTTGTAGACGCTCCAGACCGCCCCACCCTCGCTCACGCTCCCCTTCACGATGGAATCGTCCCCCATGATGATCCGTCGCCCGGCGAGGACCGAGTCTATGGCGGCGAACTTGACCGCCACCTCCCTCATCCGCTTGCTCCGGCCCGCCTCCTGAAACGTACGAATGGCCTGGGCCTGCTTGGCCAGACCCGGAAGCAGGGGCTTTCTCAGGCCTTCGGCGATGCCCTGCGAGACGCCGCGTCCGGATTCCGGGTTGGGGATGACCACATCGGCGTCGGTGTCGCCGTACTGCTTCGCCAGCATGTGTCCCAGCCCCATGCGCAGCCGCAAGATCTCCTCGCCGCGGTAGCGGGAGGCGATGTTGCCGAAGTAAACCGGCTGGAAGGCGTCGGGCATCTCCGTTTCTGTCCGCACCCGCCGGGTCTCCACGCCCCGCGAGGAGCAGATGGTCATCTCGGCCCCGGCGTACTCACGCTCGGGGTGGCCGCCCAGCCGGCGGTGGGAGCAGCTCTCCGAGGAGGCGAAAAAGGCCTCAGCCACCATCCCGAAGCAGAAGGGCTCGAAGGCCCGGCTGTCGTTCAGGGTGACGAGGGCCGTCTCCTGGCCGTCATGCACCAAGGCCGTAAGGACGAAGGTGCCTCCCCCGTGGAGGATGTCTACCAGCTTCCGCCCCGCGGCGAAGCTCAGTCCTTCTTCCTCAAGGCAGCGATGCAGGAGCGCCCCCAGCACCTCGGTCGCGTTGACGGTGTCGAAGGTGTAGGCGTCCTCCAGTTCGGCCTGCAGCTCGTCGTCCTCAAGGATGCGCCCGTTCATGGTGAGGACCACGGTATAACGCGAGTCTCTTTTTGGCTTCACCAGGATGGGCTCGGCGTTCCGCTTTTCGGGGATCTTGTTCTTGGTGTAGCCAACGTTGCCGATGGCGGCGACGGGCTCCAGGTCCTGGAAGAGGCGCACGATCTCCTCGTCCACCACGTCCACGATCCCGCCGATACCCTTGTGGACGTAGATCCCCTTCGCGCTGCCCACGGCCAGGCCGGCACTGGCCTTTCCCCGGTGTTGCACCGCCCCGGTGGCCAGGAAGACCTTCTGCACCAGGTCCTTGTCGCCGGGGCTGTAGCAGCCGGTGATTCCATCCATGCGGTTCCTCCTTTAGGTGGATGGCGCATCATGGCACAGCCCTGAAACGGAGGCAAGCGTGAGTCGTGAGTCGAAGGTCGAATTCGGAATGTGGAATGCGCGAATGTGGAATGAAGAACGCTGAAGGGCGAGGTGAGGCGATTTCGAATATGAATTGATGGAAACGTTACACGTTGAACGTGGAACGTTACACGTCTCCGCTCCCTCACGCTCGCGGCTCGGTTGTTTTCTGCCCTCTGCCCCCCGCTACATCCGCTCCGGCGCGCTCACGCCGAGGAGGCCGAGACCGTTTGCGATCACCTGCCGGACGGCCGCCACCATGGCCAGGCGCGCGCCGCTCAGCTCCCGATTCTCGGAGATGACTCGCTCCTCGCTGTCCTTGTAGCGGGTGAAGTAGCCGTGGAATGCCGCCGCCAGCTCCTGCAGGTAGGCGGTGATCCGATGCGGCTCGCACGCCAGCGCCGCGCTCCGCACCAGCTCGGGGTACAACGCGAGACGCTTCAGGATGGCCAGCTCTTCGGGCAGCGTGAGGCGCGCGAGATCCGCGTCGGCGTGCGATTCGGTGAGCCCCACCTCCTCCGCCTTTCGCGCCATGCTGCAGGCGCGGGCATGGGCGTACTGGACATAGAAGACCGGGTTGTCCATGCTCTGCCGTTTCGCCACCTCGATGTCGAAATCGAGCTGGGCCTCGGAGCGGCGGATCAGGAACAGGAAGCGGGCCGCATCCTTGCCGACCTCGCTCACCACCTCGCCCAGCTCGACGAACTGGCCGCTCCGCTTGGACATCGGCACCGGCGCCCCGTTTCGCAGGACGCGGACCATCTGCAAGAGGAGCACCTGCAGCGCCTCGGGATCGTGGCCCAGCGCGGCCAGCGCCGCCTTCACCCGGGGGATGTAACCGCCG
>JBGPQZ010000366.1:0-2383 GCA_041489335.1 Methylomirabilia bacterium | reverse complement strand
TCCCCAGGACCTTCCGCAGGACCCACATCTTGTTCAGTTCGTTCGGGGAGAGCAGCAGCTCCTCCCGGCGGGTGCCGGAGCGAAAGATGTCGATGGCGGGGAAGAGCCGCTTGTCCACCAGGCGGCGGTCCAGGTGGAGTTCCATGTTGCCCGTCCCCTTGAACTCCTCGAAGATCACGTCGTCCATGCGGCTGCCGGTGTCGATGAGGGCCGTGGCGATGATGGTGAGGCTTCCCCCCTCCTCCATATTGCGCGCGGCCCCGAAGAACCGCTTGGGCCGCTGCAGGGCGTTGCTGTCCACGCCGCCCGACAGGATCTTGCCGCTGGGGGGGACGATGGTGTTGTAGGCCCGACCCAACCGCGTGATCGAGTCCAGCAGGATGACCACGTCCCGCTTGTGCTCCGTCAGTCGCTTGGCCTTCTCGATGACCATCTCGGCCACCTGAACGTGCCGCGTGGGCGGCTCATCGAAGGTGGAACTGACCACCTCGGCCTTCACCGAGCGCTGGAAGTCCGTGACCTCCTCCGGCCGCTCGTCGATCAGGAGGACGATCAGCAGCACCTCGGGATGGTTCTTGGTGATGCTGTTGGCGATCTTCTGCAGGAGGACCGTCTTCCCGGCGCGGGGGGGCGACACAATCAGTCCGCGCTGCCCCTTCCCAAGCGGGGTGATGAGGTCCATGATTCGCATGGAGATCTCGTCGCCCGTGGTCTCCAGGCGGAAGCGCTGGTTGGGGAACAGGGGGGTCAGGTTGTCGAAGAGGATCTTTTCCTTGACCAGCTCGGGATTCTCGAAGTTGACCGCCTCGACCTTGAGCAGGGCGAAGTAGCGCTCGCCCTCCTTGGGGGGGCGCACCTGCCCCGACACCGTGTCCCCCGTCCGGAGGTCGAACCGCCGAATCTGCGAGGGGGAGACGTAGATGTCGTCTGGTCCCGGCAGGTAGTTGTAGTCCGGCGCGCGGAGGAAGCCGAAGCCGTCCGGCAGGATCTCCAGCACCCCCTCGGCGAAGATCAGCCCGTTCTTCTCGGTCTGCGCCTCCAGGATCTTGAAGATCATCTCCTGCTTGCGGAGGCCGCTGGCCCCGATCACGTTCAAGGTCCGCGCGATGGAGGTCAACTCGACAATCGTCTTCTCTTTCAGCTCGGCGAGGTTCATCGGACTCCCTTTGCTGGGGTCGGGCTGTTCACGCTCCCGACCGGTTCGGGCGCTCTTTTCCGCGTCCATGGGCCCCATCAGCAGACCAAGATTCCTAAGGCAAACCGGCTGGCGAGCGGCGCGTCTTGTGGATCGAGATCTGAAAAATACACGGTGCCTGCAAGCGGATGGTTACGAATTCTTCTGATGGCCCAACGCAACTGCGGGCAAATTCGACCTTCGAAGCCTCGAGGGTGGATTTAAGTTTTGTAGGATGGTACGAGGATTGCTCGAAGTTAGGCGAAGTCTAAAGAGGCCCCCCGCCCTTGTCAAGCCTTTTCTCGGGTCCCGGGATAGAAGCGGCGGATACATAGCGAATTGGGGTTGCAGAAGATGGCTCTTGATAGCATGAAACGCAACCCCCGCGCAACCCCCTCAGCTAACCCCGCGTTTTCCCGGGCCTCTCGTCAAGCCTTTTTCCGCCGGATCGGGGCCGCCGCCAATTGGGCATAGGCCCGCGCCGCCTGGGCCTCGGTCGCGGCTGGGTCGCCGCCGTTGTCGATCACACAATCGGCCCGCGCCGCCTGGGCCGCCTGCGTCCACTGCGCCTCCACCCGCTGGCGCGCCTCCGCCTCGGAGAGCCCTCGCGCCCGCATCAGGCGGGCGACCCGCACGGCCTCCGGCGCCGTCACCACCGCGACCGCATCGCAGCTCGCCTCCCACCCCGCCTCCAGGAGGACGGCGGCCTCGACCACGCACACCGGCCGGCCGGCCGCCTCCGCCGCCCGGATCGCCGCCTCGCAGGCCTCCCAGATCGCGGGATGCATGATCGCCTCCAGCGTCCGCCGGAGGCGGAGGTCGGCAAACACGAGCTTCCCCAGGCGCCTGCGATCGATGTGCCCGTGCTCGTCCAGGATGCCCTTGCCGAAGGCCTCCACGATCGCCTGGTGGCAGCGTCCTCCCGGCTCTTGCAGCGCGTGACCGATTCGGTCCGCGTCCACGAGGGCCGCCCCGCGCGCCGCCAACATGGCGGCGACGGTGGACTTTCCCGCGGCGATGCCCCCGGTGAGACCCACCACGATCATTTCCACTCCACGCCGGGAATGAATGACCAACCCTTTATCAATGACCAATGACCAATTCCCAATGACCAATGAGAAATTAAATCGGCCGTCGCCCATTCGCCATTGGTCATCCGCCATTGGTCATTGGTCATCCGCCATTGGTCATTCGCCATTCGCCATTCCG
>JBGPQZ010000365.1:0-2391 GCA_041489335.1 Methylomirabilia bacterium | reverse complement strand
ATCTGCGAGGGGGTCCGGCGCTTCACGGCCAAGCGCGGGGCCCCGGTCAACCTGGCCCTGCCGCCCCTGATGTACGGCGGCCACCCCTACCACCACATGGGCATGCCCGGGACCGTCATCCTGCGGGAGGAGGTGGTGCGGGAGCTGATGATCGATGTGATGCTGGGGCTGTGGAACGACGGCTTCCGCAAACAGATCTTCATCAACAACCACGGGCACCTCTGGATGCTGGAGACGGCGATCCAGGAGTTCTGCAAGCGGTACCAACTCCCGGGGATCTACCGGGTGATGGACTGGCACCGGGCGGTGCGGGAGTTCTTCCGGACGGTGGAGAGGGGCGGGGAGTACGACACCCCCTTCATCCACGCCGACGAGTCGGAGACCTCGCTGTCGCTGTTCCTGTACCCGGAGATGGTGGACATGACCCGTGCCGTGGATACGGAGGGGGTCCAGTTCCTGCCGGGCGGCCACTTCGACACCTCGGTGGACATGTATCAGCGGCCGCACCGGTGGAGCGAGGGGGAGGGCCATTTCGCCATCGAGATCAAGGGCACCCCGGAAGGGGTGGTCGGTAAGGCCACCCACGCGGATCCGCGCAAGGCCAAGCGGCCCCTGGTGGCGATCCTGCGCTATCTGACGCTGGTGCAGGATGAGATCCTGGCCCGCTTCCCGGCCGGCACGGTGCCTCCCGTGGACATGGTGACGCTGCGCGACCCGGAGGAGTTGGCCCCCTACCTGAAGGAGCCCATGAGCCCGGGCTGGAAATCGGTGTACGGGCTGCCCATGGTCGGTCCGCGGTAGCCCCGGACCGGCCTCCTCACCCCCTCACCTTGTCGCTGCTTGACGCGGGGCACACCATGGCACACTACCGGTACTTCTTAGCCATCCAAACGCGACTGCCGGAGGACTACTTGCAGGATGCGGAGTTCCGCCGGAGCCTCGAGACGCTGCAGCGGCTCGGCTTCGACGGAGTGGAGCTGAATATCGCCGATCCGCAGACCGTGGAGCCTGCCCGCCTCAAAGCCTACCTCGCCGGGTTCGGCCTGATCCTCTCGATGTTCGCCTCGGGTCTCACGGCCAAGACCTTCCAGCTCTCGCTGGCAGCCTCGGATGAGGCGCGCCGCAGGGAGACGATCGGTCGCACCGCGCGCTTCCTGGAGTTCGCGCACGAGTTCGGCGCAGGGGTGATCGCCGGCTACCTCAAGGGCGCCCCCCAGGAAAACGGGCCGGGCGCGCGGGAGCGGCTTGCCGCCTCCGTGCTGGAACTGGCGCCGGTCGCCGACCGGCTCAAGACCCCCCTGCTCATCGAGGCGGTGAACCGCTATGAATCGCCGGTCGGCCACAGCCTGGCCGATACCTGGGACATCGCCCGCCGCGCCGGCAGCCCCTTCGTGCAGATCCTCCCGGACACCTTCCACATGAACATCGAGGAGGCGAACATGAGGCGGGCGCTGAGCGAGCACCGGGCCTGTTTCGGCTCCCTCCATTTATCGGATAACACCCGGCACTTCCCCGGCCTCGGAGCCCTGGATTTCGCCGCGATCATCGGGATTCTCGACGAGCTGGGCTACCAGGGCAAACTGGCCATCGAGGGAAACGTGCGGACGAGTTTCGCTACGGACGTGGAGGCGGCGATGCGGTACCTCGGGCCGCTCCTGGCCCGGAAAGAGGGCTAGGTATGTGTGGCCGGAATCCGCCGGTCTTCGCCCCGGGCCTGCGCTTCCGCGCCTAGAACCTCGTCGAGAACCTGCGAGCCTGCGCCCAGCCTGACAGCCGGTTTTCCGGGCGCGCCGTCCCGAGCGCGCGCCAGCGATAAGCCCTCGCCCGCCCCTTCCCCTCAGAACACGAAATCCGGCTCCCTTCGGAGCCGGGCTATGTTTTGCCGCCTTCAGCCCGGATTAGAGATGCGGCCGTTCGGCCGCTTCGCCGCCAACTCGGAGAGAACGCACGTATCCAGATCGAAGATCCGAAATCCCTGAACTACATCCCCTTCTCACCACTCAATAACACTCCGAAGCCCTCTTGTCGCCTCGGGGGCTCGCGAGTCTCCACCTTCTTCCGGGCGCCACTACTACTGGTCGGTGTACTTCAGCGACTCTTGGATGTCGCGGGGCGGCGTGAAGACGTCGATCAGCTTCGCCGGCTGGTCGGAGACCACCGTGGCCGAATGCACCACATTGGAGGGAATCGCGAACGCCGTGCCGGCCGAGCAGAGCTTGGTCTCGTCGCCGATCGTGTACAGCAGCGCCCCCTCCTCCACGATCCCGATCTGCTCGTTCGGGTGGGCGTGCGGCGGGATCTTCGAGTAGGCGGCAAATTCCAGGAACGACACCGAGACGCTCTGCCCGTAGATCGCCTTGATGGTGATGCCGCTGACCAGCGGGATCTCCT
>JBGPQZ010000364.1:0-2405 GCA_041489335.1 Methylomirabilia bacterium | reverse complement strand
CTGGCCCTGCTCGGCGCCCGGGCCAAGGCGCAGGCCGCGTAGCTGCGCCCGAAGATCCCTAACCGCCAAGGCGCCAAGCGGACTGAATCATCCGCAGATTACGCAGATTACGCAGATTCATGGGAAGACAAAAGGCGCTCGGGCGCCGAGGAGTTCGACGCATCCGCAGTTGATCTTGGCGCCTTGGCGGTTTGGGGATTCTTGGCTGAGCCCGGATTTTTCACCGCAAAGCTCGCAAAGAGCGCAAAGGGGGACGAGACAGAGGGATTCGTCCTCGGGCGACGGTCCCGAATTGTGTTGGCGCCCACGGGGGACATGCCGCGAGACCCCTTGAGATCTTTGGGGTTCTCTTCGCGTGCTTCGCGTGCTTTGCGGTTCAACTGCATTGTTCGGGCTAAGGGTGGTTCATGTCTTGGAAGAAGCTGCTCATTCCGCTGGCCAGCGTGCCCGTGATCCTGCTCCTGGCCTATGGCTTCCGCACGGACCCCCGGTCCATCCCCTCGCCCCTCGTGCAGAAGGCGGCGCCGGCCTTCCGGCTCGCCGCCTACGACGGGCCCGAGGTGAGCCTGGAGGGTCTGCGGGGGAAGCCCGTGGTCCTGAACTTCTGGGCCTCGTGGTGCTACCCGGCCTGCTACGAGGAGGCGCCCCTGCTGGAGGCCACCTGGCGCAAGTTCAAGGACCAGGGGCTGATGGTGGTGGGGGTGGCGATCCAGGACAAAGAGGCGAGCAGCCGCGAGTTCATGCAGCGCTTCAACTTCACGTTCCCGAACGGCCCCGACCCGGGCAGCAAGATCTCCATCAACTACGGGGTGTACGGGGTGCCGGAGACGTATTTCATCGATCGGCAGGGACGCATCGCCTACAAGTACGTGGGGGCGCTTTCCCCCGCGCTGATGGAGGCGCAGGTCCAGGCCCTCCTGAAGGGGAATTGATCGTGGCTCGGGTGGATGAATCGTCAAGGCGCCACGCGGTCACCATGAAAGCGAAGGAGCAGCCGTTGCTTCGTCGATACGGTGAGTGGTTGATCGGGGGTTTCACCTTCCTGGTGCTGACGCTGCCGGGCCTTGGCATGGGCGCCGCGTCCCCCGATCTCGAGGATCGGGTGCGCGAGATCGCGTCGGAGCTGCGCTGCGTGGTCTGCCAGAATCTGTCGGTCGCCGACTCGCCCTCCGACCTGGCCAAGGAGATGCGGAACCTCGTCCGGGAGCAGGTCGAGCAGGGCAAGGACCGGGAGGAGATCCAGGCCTATTTCGTGAGCCGGTATGGGGACTTTGTCCTGCTGGCCCCGCCGAAGCGCGGGTTCAACCTCTTGGTGTGGGGGCTTCCCTTCGTGGCGGTGGCCGTGGGGGCCTGCGGCGTCTATCTGGTCGCCAGGCGGTGGACGGAGCGGCCCACGGAAGCGCATCCTCCGGTAGACCCCGCGTACGCGGAGCGTGTTCGGCGGGAACTGGAAGAGCGCGAGCGGGACGGGAGATGAGATGGCGGCGATAATCGCGCTCGGCATCGCGGTGGT
Source organism: Methylomirabilia bacterium (assembly GCA_041489335.1). Lineage (GTDB taxonomy): Bacteria > Methylomirabilota > Methylomirabilia > Methylomirabilales > 2-02-FULL-66-22 > 2-02-FULL-66-22. The sequence goes on along the minus strand of JBGPQZ010000364.1, from coordinate 892 downwards.
GACGGTGGCCTTCGTGGCCGCGCCGTTCTTCCTGGGGGCGGCGCGGACCGCCGGAGCCGGGGCTGGCGAGGGACAGGAGTCCGAGGCGCTGCAGGAGCTCCTGGCCGAGAAGGAAACGGTCTACGCCGCGATTCAGGAGCTGGACTTCGACTGGAAATCGGGGAAGCTCTCGGCCGAGGATCACCAGAGCCTCCGTCAGCGGTACGAAGAGCGCGCGGCCTTGATCCTGCAGCAGATCGACGCGCTCCAGGTGAAGGCGGAGACACTCGAGGCCCCGCGGAAAGTCCGGCGGGAGAAGCGGAAGGGATGAGCGTCATCGAGGAAGCGCTCCGCGAGGCCGGGCTGGACGGGATCCATGCCAAGGTCCAGGAGGGCCGGCGGCTCGACTTCGATGGAGGTACGTTCCGCGAGCGGCGGGCCGTGACGCCGGCGATGGCCCTGCGTCTGGCGCGGCTGTTCGGGAACACCCCGGAGTTTCCATCAATCCCGGTTCCGAAGAGACCTCCGCCAGCGAATCGGGTATGGTGTCCCCGGAATTCCGCTGGCGCGAAAGTAGGTTCGGTGATGAGCGAACAGTCATCCTGAGAATAGGAGGGTAGTCTCCCCATGGGCAGGCCGCGCGTGTTGATATCGAGCGTCTTCCTGAAGCCAGGCGATGCGGTGGACCGTCGGCTCCGGGAAGCGGGATTCGAGCCGGTGCACAAACCTTGGATCGGCAAGCGCACCGAGGAGGAGATGATCGAGTTGCTGCGCGGGATCACCGGCGCCATCGTGTCGACGGACCCATTCACGGCTCGCGTTCTGGATGCGGCTCCGCAGCTGAAGGTTATCTCCCGCACCGGCGTCGGCTACGACGCCATTGACGTGCCGGCGGCTACCGCGCACGGTGTCG
>JBGPQZ010000363.1:0-2411 GCA_041489335.1 Methylomirabilia bacterium | reverse complement strand
GAGGTGGACGAGGCGAATGTCCGCGCGTGCCTGTCCAAGGGGCTGTCGGTGCGCCACGGGAACATCGAGGACGGCCTGGCGGACTTCCCCGACGGCATGTTCGACGTCGTGATCCTGAGTCAGACCCTGGCCTACCTGAATCGACCCATGCTGGTCATGCGGGAGATGGCCCGCGTGGGGCGCTCGGCGATCATCTCGTTCGAGAACGCCGGGCACTGGAAGGCGCGCTGGCGAGCCATGGTCGGGGACGGCGGCGGAACCACGCTCGCGTCGGGCCAGCCCCGGGTCCGGTCCATCACCCTGCCTCAGTTCAGGGAGGCCCTGCAGCAGCTAGGTCTCCGGGTGGAGGAGAGCGTTCTTCTCTGCGGCCGGCGCCGGGTCGCGTCGTGGCCGTCGCTCCGGAGCGAGGTCGCCGTCGTCCGGGTGACCAGGGTGTGAGCAGCGCGGGGATTGGACGGCGAGGGACGGCACGGGAATAGACACGCTCGGATTGAGATGAAGGTGCCCCCGGCCCCATCCTTCCAGCCACGCCAATGCGTTTGCATCGCGCCGCTTGGTCTTGTATAAGAGAATCCCCGCTCATCGAGAGGGGCTGAGTCTGAGGAGACAGGGAAAAGAGCTTGCGCTTCTTGGGGAGATCGGAGGACCGCATGCGCTGCATCTGTAGCCGGCGCCAGGGAGTGGCGCCTTTCCGGGTAGCAGGGCAGGACGAGTCGACGCGTACCACGCGCGAGACGTGAGCAGCCGCCGGGTGCTCAGGTAGCATCCCCAGACGACCCTCGGGTCCAGAACGGCCGGACGGCCCGAGAGACCCTCAAGGCACTCCAGCGCGTCCGCCACGACCGGATGTGGTTTATCATCCGGAACCCACGCACGGTACAGAGCGACAAGAGCGGGAAGCTGCGGCTCGGGTAGCGCGGCGCTATCCCGAAACGCTGACCAGACAACTGGAGGCCGATCCGCCTTCAGCGGATTGGCCTCTTTCTGTTCCGGTGGGGAAGGCGTAAGTCCCCCGCCGAGACGCGGAGGTTCCGCCATGCGAGTCGCCAACGACGTCACCCAGTTGGTCGGCAACACCCCCCTGGTCCGGCTGCGGCGTGTGACCCAGGGGGCCGTGGCCGACGTCGTCGCCAAGCTGGAGTTCTACAACCCGGCCCACAGCGTCAAGGATCGGATCGGCGTCTCCATGATCGACGCCGCCGAGAAGGCTGGGAAGATCAAGCCGGATACGATCATCCTGGAGCCGACCAGCGGCAATACCGGGATTGCCCTCGCGTTCGTCTGTGCGGCCCGGGGGTACAAACTGGTGCTCACTATGCCGGACACGATGAGTCGAGAGCGACGGGTCCTGCTCAAGGCCTACGGGGCGGAGCTCATCCTCACCCCGGGGAGCGAAGGCATGCCGGGAGCCATCCGGAGGGCCGAGGAACTGGCCGCCGGCGATCCTCGCTACTTCATCCCCCAGCAGTTCAAGAACCCGGCGAACCCCGAGATCCACCGGAAGACGACCGCCGAGGAGATCTGGCGCGACACGGACGGGAAGGCCGACATCCTGGTGGCCGGCATCGGGACCGGCGGGACGATCACGGGAATTGGCGAGATCATCAAGGCGCGCAAGCCTTCATTCCGGTGCGTGGCCGTCGAGCCGGACGCCTCCCCTGTGCTCTCCGGCGGGCAGAAGGGGCCCCACGCCATCCAGGGGATCGGGGCCGGCTTCGTGCCGGAGGTCCTGAACACGCAGGTCTACGACGAGATCGTCCGGGTGAAGAACGACGATGCCTTCCGCACGGCCCGGCGGGCCGCCCGCGAGGAGGGGCTGCTGGTGGGTATCTCGTCCGGCGCGGCCATCTGGGCGGCCGTGGAGGTGGCGCGGCGGGAGGAGAGCGCCGGGAAGCTGATCGTGGTGATCATCCCGTCGTTCGGGGAGCGGTACCTGAGCACGGCCCTGTTCGCGGACTTGGCGGAATAGAGCGGGCAGGGAATGCCGGCCGGCGGGCGAACAGCTCCGCCGACCGGCGCCTGCTGTGATGGGAGGTGGAGGATGTTGCGGACGATCCGACAGGACATTCGCTCGGTCTTCGCGCGGGATCCGGCGGCGAGAAGTGCGCTCGAGATCCTGGTCTGCTATCCGGGGCTCCACGCGGTGTGGGGCCATCGGGTGGCCCGCTGGCTGTGGACGCACGGGCTCAAGCTGCCGGGTCGCTGGGTGTCGCACCTGGTCCGCGGCCTGACGGGGATTGAGATTCACCCCGGTGCCACGATCGGCCCCGGGTTCTTCATCGATCACGGCATGGGGGTGGTGATCGGCGAGACGGCGGAGATTGGCGCGGACGTGACGCTCTACCATGGGGTCACCCTGGGGGGCACGAGCCTGGCAAAAGGAAAGCGCCATCCCACCCTGGAGGATCGCG
>JBGPQZ010000362.1:0-2424 GCA_041489335.1 Methylomirabilia bacterium | reverse complement strand
CGTGTAGTGGAACCGATGCGTGATGACGGGGGTAATGTCCAGGCCCGACTGGATCATGACCGTCATCTTATACCAGGTTTCGTACATCTCCCGGCCGTAGATCCCCTTCAGGCTGAGGCCGTTGAAGATCACCAGGGTCCAGTCGATGGCCGTCTGGGCGGGGAGGATTCCGAGGAGCGCCACCTTGCCGCCGTGGCACATGTTGGCGAGCATGGCGTGGAGCGCCTCGGGGCTCCCCGACATCTCCAGCCCCACGTCGAACCCCTCCTTCATGCCGAGCCGCTTCTGGGCGGACTGGAGGGTCTCGTGGCGCGCATCCAGGGTGAGGGTCGCCCCCATCTTCTTGGCCAGTTCCAGCCGGTAGGGATTGATGTCCGTGACGACCACGTAGCGGGCCCCGGCGTGCTTCACGATGGCGGCCGCCATGCAGCCGATGGGGCCGGCTCCGGTGATGAGGACGTCTTCCCCCAGGACATCGAAGGAGAGGGCCGAGTAGGTTGCGTTGCCGAGGGGATCGAAGCAGGAGAGCACGTCCATGGGGATGCTGGAATCGCAGTACCAGACGTTGGTGACCGGAATCGCCAGGTATTCGGAGAAGGCGCCGGCCCGGTTGACGCCGACGCCGCTGGTCTTGGCACAGAGGTGCCGCCGACCCGCCAGGCAGTTGCGGCAGTGGCCGCAGACCAGATGGCCCTCCCCCGAGACGAGGTCGCCCGGCTTGAAGTCATGGACGTTGCTCCCGACCGCGGCCACGCGCCCCACGAACTCGTGGCCGATGACCATCGGGACGGGGATCGTTTTGGCGGCCCAGGCATCCCAGTGGTAGATGTGGAGGTCGGTCCCGCAGATGGACGTCTTGTGGATCCGGACCAGGACATCGTTGATGCCGACCGCAGGGACCGGAACCTCCTGCAGCCAGAGTCCCGGCTCCGGCCTGACCTTGACCAGGGCCTGCATCGTCTCCACGTGCCGCCTCCTCTCCGGGCGTCCGCCCGGAGACGGATTCTAGCAGGGAACGCGGCTGGGGCAAACGGCCTTCTCCCACGTCCCGCGAGACATTCGGAGCGCGCCCCATACCGCGACGCCAGCGGGGACTGGAGGGGAAGGTTGTGTAGCCGCCCGTACGACCTCGGGCGCGCCACGTGCCCGCCCGGGTCCTGACTTGACATGGAGTGCCGATCCGCGCGATATTCCAGCAGTCGGGGACCAGGAAACCGTCGCGCAACGGGAGGCTCGGGCGGCCCGGCCTGGAAGCCATCCCAGATCGTCATGTTTCACCCCATCCATCTTCAGTCGGCCAGAAGATCCGCCACGCCTGGCCAAAGGAGGAGTAACATGCGGACACGTGTCGTTTGCCTGCTGCTCGTCGTCTTCGCCCTCGCCGTGGCCATGCCGGCCGCGGCCCAGACCAAACTGAAGTTCGCCCATGTGTATGAGACGTCCGAGGCGTTCCACGCCGAGGCGCTCTGGGCGGCGAGCGAGATCGCCAAGCGGACCAACAACAAGTACCAGATCGACGTCTTCCCGGCCTCGGCGCTGGGCAACGAGCAGCAGATCTCCCAGGCCCTGCCGCTCGGCACCATCGATCTGGCCTACCTCGGCGCCTCGTTCGTGGGGGCCACCTACAAGCCCATCTCCATCGTGAACGCCCCCTATATCTGGCGGGACATCGCCCACCACACGGCCTTCAGCAAGAGCCCGATCCTGACCGAGCTGACCGACGGCTATTTCAAGCAGACCGGCCACAAGATCGTGGCCATCACCTACTACGGCGCCCGGCACACCACGGCCAACAAGGCCCTCAACACCCCGGCGGACATGAAGAACATGAAGCTGCGCGTCCCGCAGGCCCCCATGTACATGATGTACGCCAAGGCGGTCGGCGCGAACTCCACTCCCATCGCCTTCGCCGAGGTGTACCTGGCCCTGCAGAACGGGACCGTGGATGGGCAGGAGAACCCGCTGCCGACCATCCAGGCCAAGAAGTTCTACGAGGTGCAGTCGCACATCAACCTGACCGGCCACATCCTGGACAACCTGACCACGACGATCTCCTCCGGCCTCTGGAACAAGCTGACCCCGCCGGAGCGCGAGATCTTCGAGTCCGTGTACAAGGAGGCGGCCGCGCGGGCCGGCGCCAGCATCCGCGAATCCGAGGCCAAGCTGGTGGACTGGTTCAAGCAGCAGGGCAAGACGGTGGTGACCCCGGATCTCAAGGCCTTCCGCGAGGCGGCGGCGAAGATCCACAACGACGCCTCCCTCGGCGCCGTCTGGACCAGGGAATTGTACGACCGCCTGCAGGCGGTGAAGTAGGACCGCTCCCGTACAAGGTCACACGGCTCGCGCGCCGCCCCCGAAGGTCGATGCGCGAGCCGCGCACATTTCCGCACCCGGACGGATCAGAAGGGCGGCCCGGGCCGCCCG
>JBGPQZ010000361.1:0-2504 GCA_041489335.1 Methylomirabilia bacterium | reverse complement strand
CCGTCTTTGCCGGCCGCATCGATCGCCTGCAGGACCACCAGGACCCCGTGGATGTTCTGGGCCGCGAGGCGTTCCTGATAGCCGGCGAGCCGGTCGATGCCTGCCTGCAGGATCTCCTCGGCGGGCGTCTCGGGATCCCACCGGTGGATGATGTACAGGTCGACGTGGTCCAACTGGAGCCGTCGGAGCGAGGTGTCGATGCCGCCCAGGATGTGCTTCCGGGACAGCCCGCGCTGGTTCGGTTTGTCGCCCATCGGATTGAACACCTTGGTGGCGACGACGTACTCGTCCCGCGACTGGAAGATTTCCTTCAGCAGCCGCCCGGTCACCTCCTCGCTGACCCCGTTCGAATACACGTCTGCCGTGTCGTAGAAGTTGACCCCCAGCTCCGCCGCCCGCCGGACGATGGGTCGCGCCTCGTCCTCGTCGAGTGTCCACTCCCGCCAGCTCTTGGCGCCATAAGACATCATGCCGAGGCAGATCCGCGACACCTTCACGCCCGCCTTCCCCAGGTTCACGTACTGCATCGAGCCCCTCCTTTGCGTAGCGTGTGCTCAGCGTTGCATTTCCTGTCCAGGGCGAAGAGCTTCCCGGCGGCCCGGACCTGACGCGCGATCTGCGCCGTCGTCTCCCGGAGCTGCGGGCCGAGCGCCGGCGCCGTCCCCGCCATCAGGACCGCGCGCGCTGCGGTCAGGTACGGCCAATCCAGCTCGCTGGATTCGAGCGTCGTGAAGAATGGCCGCGGCGCGGCACAGGAGAGATTCCTGCTTGACGGAAAAGGAGCCTCACACCTAGAGTGTGCATGGAGTCAGCCTGGGTGTGCGGTTCTCACGAAGGGGGCGGCCATGCTATTCACGGACGAGTTGTTCGCGGCGGTCAAACCGATCTGGGACGCACAGCTCAGCCATCCGTTCGTCCGGGGGCTGGGCGACGGGTCCCTCCCGGTCGAGCGGTTCGCCCGCTGGGTGCGGCAGGACTACCTCTACCTCAAGGAATTCGCCCGGCTCTTCGCCTGGGCCGTGGCCAAGGCGGACCGACTGGAGTCCATGGGCTGGTATGCCGAAGTGCTCCACCTGACGCTCAACACCGAGATGGCCCTGCACCGCGCCTACGCGGAACGGTTCGGCATCACCCCGCAGGAGCTGGAGGCGGAACCGATTTGGCCCACCACCCGGGCCTACACCGACTTCCTCATCCGGACCGCGGCCGACGGGGACATGGCCGATCTCGTAGCCGTCCTCCTCCCCTGTTCCTGGGGCTACGTGTACCTCGCCCAGCATCTGGTGAAGGAGAGGTCGCCGGCCGATCAGCGGTACGCCGACTGGATCGCCCAGTACGTCTCTGAGGAATTCGTGCAGGCCGCCGACTGGCTCAAGCGCGAGCTCAACCGCCTGGCGGAAGGCGCCACACCGGAGAAGTGCCAGCGCCTCCGGGACCTGTTCGCCCTCTCGAGCCGCTACGAATTGCTCTTCTGGGAGATGTGCTGGAAGGGCGAGGCCTGGCCGGGTGGCGAGCTGATCCGCCAATGAACGACCTCGCGGCAATCCGCGGGGTAGTTGAATCTGCGTAATCTGCGGATAACCCCCGGTCGGACTCTTCAATTCCGCATTCGCGCATTCCGCATTCCGAATTCGCCTTCCCCCCCGCAGCCGGTCAGTCCTCCAGGTAGGCGTGGAAGAGCCGCTCGATCTCCCCGAGATTCTTCCGGAGAAGCAGCCGATTGGTGAACTGGGCGTAGCAGTCGAGTTGGATGAGGGCATTCAGGCCCGCATCCGCCACGTGGACTTCGAAGATCCTCTGATGAAAGCACCGGTTGACTGTAACGATCTCTTCATAGATCTTGGCCAGGCCCTCCAGCTCCCAGTCCGGCTCCTGGCCCCGCTGCCGCCGGAAGAACTGGACGAGCCAGTACATGGCGATCGCCCGGTAGGTCGTCTCCTCCAGGGTCGCGAAGGGCAGGTGGCTGTGCACCATGGGCCGGAGCTTGTCGAGGATGGGGCAGCCGCTGGTGACCATGTAGATGCCGACCAGCGCGCTCAGGCTGTCCTGCAGCGGGGCGCGCTTCGTGTACGTCCGGTGCTCGGTGGCAATCTCCACGTCGGTCTGTTCGTAGGACACGGCGTCCTTGAAATACTCGACCACCTCCACCAGGTTGGCCGCCACGGGGCAGCGCGGGTGGTCCTCCGGCCGGAGGGGGCAGTTCGTGCACTGGTGGTGGGTGAGTCGGGTCCAGGCCGGGTAGTCGGCCCGCCCCCTGACAACGAGGCCGAGCGTGACCGGATCCAGGTCCACGCGGAACTCCCGGACCCGGCCCTGCGGTGAGGTGAAACGGTAGTGGAACCAGATGTAGTGCTCGATACCCTGGCCTTGTGTTGCCATGCTCCCACCCCTGTCTCCTGTGCTCCCCCACTGCCCCCGTCTATTTGTCTGCTTCGCGATCCGCAATACCCATCGCTGCCCTGGTTGACTCGCAGCCCATCAGGCCAGCGGATACCGCCCCAGCT
>JBGPQZ010000360.1:0-2517 GCA_041489335.1 Methylomirabilia bacterium | reverse complement strand
GGCGGCAAGTCCTTCATCGTCATGAGCCCGGCGGGCGCTTGGATGACCCGCGGAATGGCATTGACCGCCATCGAGGCGGTGGCGATGTCGCCCTGGATGCCGCCCTTGACCACCACTTCCAGGTTGGGCTTTCCCGTGATGTAGACGGCGTCATAGGATTCCGGGGCACCCAGGGAGGCCTGGAATTCCATCCGGATGATCTCCTTGCCCTTCATCTTGGCGATGGCGATCTGCTCCACGCCCACCGCCTGACCCGGCTGGACAGTCAGGAACGGGCTGGAGACCGGCTTGTCGGTCAGGATGGGATCGATGGTCTCGCTGTATTCGTCAATGCTCCAGCCCAGCGCCGCGGCGATCATGCCGGCGGATTCCTGCAAGCCGACATGCCTCAGCGTGCCCCCCTTCTTGAGTGCGTCGAATTTCGCGGGCGAGCAGCCGGCGCCGATCTTCTTCTGGAAGGGCAGGCGACGGGACCGGGCGTCCTGGATCCGGGCGACTCGAACGTGCTCGACGTGCTGGCACACCCCCGTCATCACGATGGGGAAGGTATCCATGCAAAAGCCGGGATTGACACCGGTGCCCAGGACGGTGACGTTGTTGGCCTTCGCCAGCCCATCCAGCTCCCGCGCGATCTCCGGCTGCGTGTTCCAGGGATAGGAGAGCTCTTCGCAGGTGGAGACGACATTCACCCCGGCCTTGAGGAACGGGACGATCTGATCCTTGACCTTGACGAGCGAGGACGCGGTGGTGTGAACCAGAATCTGGGGGCGTTTCGCCAGCGCCCCTGGAATGTCATCGGTCAAGGGGACGTTGAGCATTTTCCCCAGATGCACCACCTCGCCGACGTCTTTGCCGAGATTCACCTTCTCCAGGGCCCCGACGATCTCCAGCCCTTCCGTTTCGCAGGCCAGCTTGCAGACCAAGGCTCCCATGGGGCCCAAGCCCATGTGGACGAATCTGATGGTTCCTGCCATTGAGCACCTCCTCCGGTGTGCGTTCAAACGGTGTGTCTCTTTATGCCGATACTGTTTCGGAACTTCCGGCCGAGCGGACCGGCCCTTTCCGTGCTGGGCTGGACCGCCGCACCCGGGCCTCACTTCTGTGCTTCGCTCGACTCCCCCAGCCGCTGGTCCACGTGGGCCGTCACCTGCGCCAGGAGAGCCTGCGCGTCGCGGAGCAGCGTATCACACATCTCGCGCGTCTCGCGGACGAAGCCTGGGTCGGTGATGTCCTTGAGGTTGATCAGGACGTTCCAGACGCCGCCGCGCACGCCGGCGAAACCCACCTGGGCGCCCACCGCGGCGTCCGTGATGGAACTGACGCTGCCGTGCCGGGCGACGGCCCAGGCCGCCTGCATGGCGGCGGAGCTCGCCTGCGCCGTCCGATAGGGGACGCTCACCGCGACCTTCAGGCCGTCCTGCATCTTCCGCTCGCGGAAGGCCTTCTCCTCGGGCGTGTTCCCGGGCAGCCGCCGGGCCTCCAGGTAGGCGTTGAAGGCGTTCGTGTCCTCGTCCACGGCGAGGATCAGCTGGTCCTTGACGCGCTGCGCGTCCTCCGCGGCCTGGAGCAGGGCGGCCTCGGACGCCTCCGACTCGACCTTTCCCTGCCAGAGGTTCGCCACCATCGAGGCCAGCGCCGCGCCGAGCGCCCCCGCCAGCGCCGCAATCGAGCCGCCGCCGGGGGCGGGCGTATCCCGCGAGACCTCGTCGGTGAACTCCTTCACCGTCATCTGCGCGAGGCCCTTCTCGAATTCGCGCGGCAGGCCGAGGACCTTGCCCTTGATGTCGAAGGGGGACACGTCGGACAGGCCCATCGAGAAGGCGGCCGCCTGCAGGACGTCCGGGACCGGGACGAAGGGGGACTTGCCCTGGGCCTTGAGGTAGTAGCGCCCGGCCTCGAGCAGGGCCGGGTAGGGGATCAGCCCCACGACCTCGCTCCCCGTCACGACGAGGCCGCGCAGGGCGGCGAGCCGGCGCGCCTCTTCCAGGACGAGGTGGGGCGGCGTCACCTTGTAGTCGGTCAGGTTGATCGAGATCTGCGCCCGCTTGTACTGGTCCACGTACCAGCCGATCGCCTTACAGTGGGAGAACTTCCCCGCCCGGTAGACCTTCTGGCCCACCAGCGGCTTCGCGGGATCCACGTCGTTTAGGCGGAGCAGCTCCGTGAGGTCGTAGCCGTGCGTCTCGCGGCAGTGGGCGACCGTCTCGCCGAACGCCTTCCCGACGAACTCGCAGTTGCCGCAGGGGTAGGCCTGCTCCTGGGAGGTGAGGATCTTCCCCTTGGAATAGGGGGCGGAGCCGGCCGCGGCGCGCGCCACCCGGCCCTTCTCCCGGAGCTCGAAGGCGATGTCCGCGGCCAGCGCCTTGTCCCGCGTGTTCAGCGTGACGTTGTAGGCGATGAGGAACTCGCGCGCGCCGATCACCGTGGCGCCCGCCTTGGCATGGAGCCGAGCCGGGCCGAAGTCCGGCTTCCAGTCCGGGGCGGAGAGCTTCTCGGCGAGTCCCTCGTATTCGCCCT
>JBGPQZ010000359.1:0-2542 GCA_041489335.1 Methylomirabilia bacterium | reverse complement strand
CATGCTGCTCCGCGCCCAGGCGATCCGCCGCATCCCCTTCTCGGCGAGCGTCAGATCCTTCACATCGTATTCCATCGCCCCATCCTTTCACGCTCAGTACTTCACCGCAAAGCTCGCAAACGCGACGTTTGGCTTCACGCCAAGGGCCAGGAGGCGTTTTCCCCCTGGCCCGGGATCCTCGTCGAGCGGGGAGCGTGAAGCGTCAGGCGACGCCAGATCCACGCTCCACGCTTTACGCTACACGCTCCACGTCCCTCGCTAGGCGCCCAGCCGTCCCGCGTCTTTCTTGATGACCTCTGCCTTGTCGGTCCGCTCCCAGGTGAAGTCCGGATCCGTCCGGCCGAAGTGGCCGTAGGCCGCCGTCTTCCGGAAGATGGGCCGGCGCAGATCCAACCACTTGATGATCCCCGCAGGCGTCAGCTCGAAGTGCTTGCGGACCAGCTTCTGCATCTCCTCGTCCGGGATGGTACCCGTGCCCCGGCTGTCCACCATGACGGAGACGGGCTCGGCCACGCCGATGGCGTAGGCGAGCTGGACCTCGCACTTCTCGCACAACCCCGCCGCCACCAGGTTCTTGGCGATGTAGCGGGCCATGTAGGAGGCCGACCGATCCACCTTCGTCGGGTCCTTCCCCGAGAAGCAGCCGCCGCCGTGGCTCCCCACACCGCCGTAGGTGTCCACGATGATCTTGCGGCCCGTGAGGCCCGTGTCGCCGTGGGGACCGCCGATCACGAACCGCCCCGTCGGGTTGATGTGATAGGTGATCTTCTCCGGGTTCAGGAGCTCCGTGGGGATCACCGGCAGGATGACCGCCTCGATAATGTCCTCGCGGATCTGCTTCAGCGTGACATCCGGGCTGTGCTGCGCCGAGATCACCACCGTGTCCACCCGCAGGGGCTTGCCGTCCAGGTACTCCACGGTCACCTGCGACTTGCCGTCCGGGCGGAGGTAGTCCAGGATCTCCTTGCGCCGGACCTCGGTGAGCCGCATGCATAGCTTGTGCGCCAGCATGATGGGCATGGGCATGAGCTCGGGCGTCTCCTTCGTGGCATAGCCGAACATCAGCCCCTGGTCCCCCGCCCCCTGGATATCCACGCCCATGGCGATGTCCGAGGACTGCTCCTGGATGGCGGTGATAACCGCGCAGGTCTCGAAGTCGAACCCGTACTTGGCCCGGGTGTAGCCCACCTCCCGAATGACCTCGCGCGCCACCTTGGGGATGTCCACGTAGCAGCGGGTCGTGATCTCCCCGGCCACGAAGGCGAGGCCGGTGGTCACCAGCGTCTCGCACGCCACCCGGCCGTACGGGTCCTCGCTGAAGACCGCGTCCAGCACCGCGTCTGAGATCTGGTCGGCAATCTTGTCGGGGTGACCTTCCGTCACCGATTCGGATGTGAAAAGGTATTGACGCAACGACACTGCCCTGTCCTCCTGCGTAAAAGCTCTGTGAAATTCAAAAGATAGACCAGTCCTGAAGCGGCGGAACTGTAACATAGGTCGAGGGAATGTCAAGGAAAAGTCGGACCGACCCGACGCCCACCGCGGCCGCGCTGGACCCGCCGGAATCGGCTGAGACCAGACGCACAACCGCCCCGGGTGGCGCGTCCGCCGCGCACCCGGGGCGGTCCGGTTCGCCTCCGCTCACATGCCGAGGTAGTGCGTCTTCAGATGCTCGTTCTTGAGGAGCTCGGGGCCGGTGCCCGTGAGGACGATCTGCCCGCTCTCCATGACGTAGCCCCGGTCGGCCATCTCCAGGGCCCGCTGCACGTTCTGCTCGATGATCAGGATGGTCTGGCCGGTCTTGCGGATCTCCTGGACGACCTCGAACAGGCGCTCCACCACCACCGGGGCGAGCCCCAGGGAGGGCTCGTCCATCGCCAGGAGCTTCGGCCTCCCCATCAGCGCCCGTCCGACGGCCACCATCTGCTGCTCGCCCCCCGAGAGCGAGCCCGCGTTCTGGTGCTTCCGGCCGGCGAGGTCGGGAAACAGGACGTAGACCTCGTCGAGGCTCTGCGCCCGGTCGCCCTTGGCCCGCTGGCAGGTGGAGCCGACGAGGAGGTTCTCCTCCACCGTCATCTGCGGGAAGAGCTGCTTCCCTTCGGGAACCTGGATGAAGCCCAGCTCCACCACGTGATGGGGTGCGGCGTGGTCGATCCGCTCTCCCTCGAGGACAATCTCGCCTCGCGCCGGCCGGAGCAGCCCTGAGATCGTACGAAGCAGCGTGGATTTCCCCGCGCCGTTGGCCCCGACGAGCGCGACGACCTGGCCCGACTCGACGTGGAGCGTCACCCCCTTGAGGACGGTGACGTCGCCGTAGCCGCCCCAGACCTCACGCACTTCCAAGTTGGCCATGCCGCTCTCCCAGGTACGCCTTGAGGACGGCCGGATCCCGGCTCACCGTCTGCGGCTCCCCCACGGCGATGGTCTCCCCGTGGTGGAGGACCAGCACCCGGTGGCTGAGGCCCATGATGACCCGCATGACGTGCTCGACCATGATGATGGTGACACCGCTGTCGCGAATCTTCCGGATGAGGTCCATCAT
>JBGPQZ010000358.1:0-2554 GCA_041489335.1 Methylomirabilia bacterium | reverse complement strand
GCATCCCCCCGTCGCCCCAAGGACAGCGGTCGGATGCCGCGCGGGTCGCGGATGCCCAGGAGCTCCCGCTCGTTCATGATCACCAGCGAATAGGCACCGCTGACTTGCGCGAGCGCCTCCGCCGTTGCCTCCAGAAGGCCGTCGCTCTTCCCGCGGGCGATCAGGTGGACGATGACCTCGCTGTCGCTGCTGGAATTGAAGATGGCGCCCTGCGCCTCCAGCTCCGCCCTCAGCAGGTGGGCGTTCACCAGGTTTCCGTTGTGCGCCAGGGCCACGGTGCCGTGCCGGCAGGTGGCCAGGATGGGCTGGGCGTTCTTGAGCTGAGAGCTTCCGGTGGTGGAGTACCGGACGTGCCCGATGGCGAGCGAGCCCTTCAGGCGCGTGAGGCGGGCCTCGGTGAAGACGTCCGCCACCAGCCCCATCGCCTTCTCCAGGTGGAGGACCCCCCCGTCGGAGGCAACGATCCCGGCGCTCTCCTGCCCCCGGTGCTGGAGGGCGTAGAGGCCGAGATAGGCCAGGTTGGGCGCCTCGGCGCTCCCCAGGATGCCGACGATCCCACAGGCTTCGTGGAACGTATCGAACACGGCCTCTCCTTATTGGTCATTCTCGAAATCAGAGCACGCGCTTGATCCCCTGGATGGCCTGCCGGGTCCGGTGCTCGTTCTCCACCAGGGCGAACCGGACGTACTCGTCCCCATACTGTCCGAAGCCGATCCCCGGCGAGACCGCGACCTTGGCCTGCTCCAGGAGGAACTTGCTGAACTCGAGCGACCCCAGCGCCCGGTGCTGATCCGGGATCCGGGCCCACACGAACATCGTCCCCAGGGGCTTGTCCACCTGCCAGCCGATGCGCGTCAGCCCCTCGCACAGCACGTCGCGCCGCGACCCGTAGGTCCGCACGATGTCGCCCACGCAGTCCTGCGGCCCGTTCATGGCGATGATGGAGGCGATCTGGATCGGCTGGAACATCCCGTAGTCGAGGTAGCTCTTGATCCGGGTCAGGGCCTGGATGATCCGGGGATTGCCCACGGCGAAGCCCACCCGCCAGCCCGGCATGTTGTAGCTCTTCGACAGGGTGAAGAATTCCACCCCCACCTCCTTGGCGCCCGGGACCTGCAGGAAGCTGGGGGCCGTGTAGCCGTCGAAGACCAGATCCGCGTAGGCGAGGTCGTGGATGACAATCAGCTCGTGGTCCCGGGCGAATTCCACCACCTTCTTGAAGAAGTCCAGGTCCACCACGGCCGTGGTGGGGTTGTGAGGGAAGCTCAGGATCAGGAGCTTCGGCTGCGGCCAGGATTCGCGGAAGGCCGCGATCAGGTTGGCGAAGAAGTCCTCGCCGGGTCCGAGGCGCACGTGCCGCACGTCGCCCCCGGCGATGATGACGGAGTAGGTGTGGATGGGATACGTCGGGTTGGGAACCAGGGCCACATCCCCCGAATCCACGATGGCCAGGGCCAGGTGGGACAGCCCCTCCTTGGCGCCGATGGTGGCAATGGCCTCGGTCTCGGGGTCCAGCTCCACCGCGTAGCGGCGGCGATACCAGTCGCAGATGGCGTGCCGAAGCTTGGTGATCCCGCGGGAAGCCGAGTAGCGGTGGTTGCGCGGGTTCCTGGCCGCCTCGCAGAGCTTGTCGACGATGTGGGGCGGGGTGGCCAAATCGGGATTCCCCATCCCGAAATCGATGATGTCCTCCCCTCGCGCCCGGGCCCTGACCTTCAGCTCATTGACGATGCTGAAGACGTATGGTGGCAGCCGCTTGATCCGCTTGAACTCTGCCATGGTCCCCCCATCCCTGAGTCCGAGAAACCGCAGATCGCAGAACCCGAGTATCCGCAGAGCACGGAGAGTACGCAGATTCCAAAACTACGCCTGCCTGAGGAAACAGAAAAGCCTCCCGACCCTCGTCGGCTCAGCCTGCCGGTCGGAAGCCGCGCGGCAGCAGCTCCGCGTGATAGGAGCTGCGGACCAGCGGCTCCGAGAAGACGGCCGTGAACCCCAACGCGTAGGCGGCCTCCTCGAAGGCCTTGAACCGGTCGGGGTGGACGAACTCCGCCACTGGCAGGTGCCGCTTCGTCGGCGACAGGTACTGGCCGATGGTCAGGATGTCGCAGCCCACCGCCCGCGCGTCCCGCAGCACGGCCAGAACCTCCGCGTCGGTCTCCCCCAGCCCCACCATGATCCCGGTCTTGGTGAGGGGCTGCCCCAGCTCCTTGGCGATCCGGAGGACGCGGAGCGATCGCCGATAGCGGGCCTGGATCCGCACCTGCTTCGTCAACCGCTCTACCGTCTCCAGGTTGTGGTTGAAGACCGTGGGGCCGCTCAGGACCACCGTGCGGATGCTCTCGTGCTCGCCCTTGAAATCCGGGACCAGCACCTCCACCTGGGTGCCGGGGTTCAGGTCACGGATGGCCCGGACCGTGGCCGCGAACTGGGCGGCCCCGCCGTCCGGGAGATCGTCCCGCGTGACCGAGGTGACGACGACGAATCTGAGGCCGAGGCGGCGGTTGGTCTCGGCTACGTGCTGCGGCTCCTTCGGATCCGGCGGCGCCGGACG
>JBGPQZ010000357.1:0-2589 GCA_041489335.1 Methylomirabilia bacterium | reverse complement strand
TGGAGCGGGGCTTCATCCGGGCCGAGGTCGTGAGCTTCGCCGACCTGGAGGCCTGCGGGTCCATGGCCGCCGTCCGCAAGAAAGGCCTGCACCGCGTGGAAGGTCGGGACTATCGGATGCGGGACGGGGACATCGTCATCATCCGGTTCAACGTCTGAGCTCCGAACCTCAGGCGCGGGTACATACGGAAAGCAGAACAGCCGGCCGTGGTCTGGACCACGGCCGGCTGTTCCGTTTTCCGTCTCGGCGGGCGAGGCGCGCGGCGTGATCGTAGGACTCACCGCCCGGCCGGTGGAAGCGGCGGAGGCGGGAGCGCCGTGGCCCCCGCCCCGCCCCCACCGGACGGCGGGGGCGATATCGGCGTGATGCCCGCAGGAGGAACGTCCGTCGCTTGCGGGGAGGGTGGAGCCACCCCCGGCAAGGCCGGCGGTGGCGTTGCCCCCGGCGGGGGCCCGCCGGGGGCCGCGGAAGGCGCCTGCGACGGCGGCGGCTCATAGAACCGGGGAATCGAGATGCGCGCGCGCTCGATCCGGCTCACCTCCTGCCTCGAGAATCGCAGGGTCTCCCCCGGTCGGATCAGGATGACCGAGTCCCCCTGCTCGACGACGTCGGTCCCCCAGATCGATTCACCGTTTCGAAGGTAGAGGGTATCCGCGCGCGCCTCCACGGCGAACAGCAGCCAGAGGACCACGGCGGCGGTCCAGACTGTACGCATCAGAGCCCTCCTTTGACCTGACCCGGGCACCCGGCATCCCGGCCCGAGCCCGAATCGATCTGCCGCCACGTACGGCGCTGCCCTTGAATGTAGACGCCCCTGCCGCAGACGTCAAGGTGTTTCCGGGCACCCGGGTCGCCCGGGGGAACCCGCACCTTGACTTTGTCACGGAGACAGACTACACATCGGCAAGGAAGTGCGCCAGGAACGCCCCCGGATAACCCACTCGAGGAGGCAGACCGATGCCGGGCAAGCCTCGCCAGCCCCGTCCTGCAGCCGTGAACCGCTCTCGCTCACCACGGCCCCCCACCACGCGGAAACACTCCCGGTTCGCCGTCAGCCTTCCCGTGCGCTGCACCAGGCTGATCCGGGGCGCGCCGAAGACCTGGCGTGGTCGCACGGCGGACGTGAGCGGCGGGGGCACCGCCGTCGAACTCCCCACGCGCCTGCCCCCCGGCACCCACGTGGCCATCGAGGTTCGCACGGCCATCGGCCCGATGCGCGTGGAAGCAGAGGTCCTCTGGACGCGGCGGGTCCCGGAGCGGCCCGGCCTCGTCCGTCACGGCCTGTGCATGGCGGATCGCTCCGAGGTCTTCGACCTCCCCATCGGCGTCCTGCTCGGCCAGTGGCTGCAGGCCTACGCGAAGAGCACGACCGTCTCCGGCTCACGGCCCCAGGCCGCGCAGCAGGCCCGCGGGGGGTCGAAACGCCGCCCATGATCCGCCTGGATGCGGGAGAGCGGATTCTGCGTCCGGCCGCCCCACCGGGTTACTGAGCCGGCCGATCCCCTGCACCTCGATCTCGACCCGATCGCCCGCCTGCAAGGCGGCGGCGTCCGGAACCGCAATCCCAACTCCCGCCGCCAGGACGGACCCCGCCGGAATCGGATTCTCCTGTTGCAGCCACCCGGTCAGCTCCTCCGCCCGGAATCTGAGCCGCGCGGTATTCGCCGTGTCGGAGAAGATTGTCTGCCCCTGCCGCAGGATGCTGCAACGCACCTGCAAGGCGTGCGGGTCTCCGAGCTCGTCCGGTGTGACCAGGCAGGGGCCGAGCGCGCAGCATCCGAGATAGGTCTTCGCCCGGGAGAGATGGCGCGGGCCCTGCCGGACGATGTCGCGGGCCGTGACGTCATTGCAGACGGTGAACGCCACCGCACTCCCCGACGCCCCGAGCAGGATCGCCAGCCCCGCCTCCGGGACCGTCAGCCGGGAATCGCTGCGGATGGCGATGGCCGCGTGCGGCCCCGCGCAGCGCGCCGCCGTGGCCTTGAATAGGAAGGTGGGCTGCGCCTCCCCTCCTTGCGGCACGGGATCGGCGGGGGAGGCCACATCGGCCACCCACACCTCGGGCGGGTCGATCGGCAGCAGCAGGTGGGCGGCCCGCCGCGTCGGCGGGCGATGGAGATCGGCGTATTCGAGTGCCTTCCGGCGCAGGCTCTTGGCCAGCCACGTCACGCGCGTGACCAGGCCCTCGGCGGTCTTCCCCTGGACGATCAGGTCGAGGGTGGACCGGATCCCATCCTCCGGCAGCGTGAGGTCCAGGACCCGGTCCTCTCGGATCAGCCCGACCCGCTTGCCCTTCCCGGGCAGGAAGAACTGAACGAGCTTCATGCGCTCCCTATTCCAGCGCTCCTTTCATGATGCTGAAGAGTTCCGTGTTGTGGAGCAATCCCTTGACCCGCTCCGAGCCCGGCCCCGTCCCGAAGGCATAGAGCGGGGAGGCCGTGTGCGTCTGGCTGCCCCAGCCCACCCGGAGATACGGCCGCAGGACGAACCCCAGGGAGTGGAGCGTGGCATAGCTGTAGTTCGCCGGATCCAGCTTCCGGATGGTGTCGGACGCCACCGTCTTGGCCTCGTCGTCGGTTAGCTCGATGC
>JBGPQZ010000356.1:0-2607 GCA_041489335.1 Methylomirabilia bacterium | reverse complement strand
GTACGATCAGGTCCAGACCAACGCGGCCGCCATGCAGGCCACGATCCAGGCCGACGAGGCGGCGGTGATGAACGCCAGGGCCTCCGTCCGCGCCGCCCAGGCCACGGTGGAGAACATCAAGGCGGCCATCAAGGCCGACCAGGCGGTGGTCGAGAACGCCCGGGTCCAGCTCGGCTACACGACCATTCGCGCCCCCATGGATGGGCGAACGGGGAACCTCCTGATCCGCGTGGGCAGTGCCGTCAAGGCGCGAGACGATACCGCCCAAATGGTTGTGCTGAACCAGATCCATCCGATCTATGTCAGTTTTTCCGTCCCCGAGCAATCTTTGGCGGACATCAAGAAGTATCTGGCGGCCGGCAGCGTAACGGTCCAGGCGCTGGCTCGCGGCCAGGGGTCTTCCCCCGCCACGGGGACGCTCAGCTTCGTGAACAACACGGTGGACGCCTCCACGGGGACCATCCAGCTCAAGGCGACCTTCCCCAATGCAGAGAGTCACCTCTGGCCGGGGCAGTTCACCGACGTGGTGATGACGCTCGCGATCCAGCGCGACCAGGTGGTGGTTCCCTCCCAGGCCATCCAGACCGGCCAGGAGGGGCAGTACGCCTACGTGGTGCGAGCCGATCAGAGGGTGGAATTGCGGCAGGTCACGGCGGGGAGGACGCTGGATGGCGGGACCGTGATCGAGAAGGGGATCGCGGCCGGGGAGAACGTCGTGACCGACGGCCACCTCCGGCTCGTCCCCGGCGCCCATGTGCAGGTGAAGAGCGCGGCGGCGGAGGGGACGGCGCAATGAACATCCCCGAGCTGTTCATCCGTCGGCCTGTCATGACGACCCTGGTCATGGCCGCCATCCTCATCTTCGGCTTCATGGGCTACCGCCTCCTGCCCGTGAGCGACCTCCCCAACGTGGATTTTCCGACCATCCAGGTGTCCGCCAAGCTTCCGGGCGCCAGCCCGGAAACCATGGCCTCCTCCGTGGCCACGCCGCTGGAGAAGCAGTTCTCGACCATTGCCGGCATCGACAACATGACCTCGAATAGCCAGCAGGGCGCCATGCGGATCACGCTCCAGTTCGCCCTCGAGCGGAACATCGACGCCGCCGCTCAGGACGTCCAGTCGGCCATCGCCGCGGCCCTGCGACAATTGCCGGCCAACATGCCCAGCCCGCCCACCATGCGGAAGGTCAACCCCGCGGATTGGCCCATCTTCTTCCTGTCCCTCAGCTCGCCCACCCTGCCCCTCTCCGTCGTAGACGAGTACGCCGAGACCCTCCTGGCCCAACGCATCTCCATGGTGAGCGGCGTCTCGCAGGTGCAGGTCCACGGCAGCCAGAAGTACGCCGTGCGGGTCCAGGTCGATCCTTCGGCCATGGCGGCGCGGGGGATCGGGATCGACGAGGTCGAGAACGCCATCGCCGAGGGCAATGTCAATCTGCCGACGGGAAACCTGGACGGCCGCCACCAGACCTTTTCCGTGGAGGCCAGCGGGCAGCTCTTCGACGCGGCGGCCTTTCGCCCGTTGATCGTGGCCTACAGGAACGGCTCCCCGGTACGCCTGGGGGAGCTGGGCCGGGTCATCGACAGCGTGGAGAACGACAAGCAAGCAGGTTGGCGCGACACCACCCGCGCCATCGTCCTGGCCATCCAGCGGCAGCCGGGCACCAACACCGTGGAGGTGGTGGACGCCATCCGCGCCCTGCTGCCCGCCTTCCGCGCCCAGGTGCCGGCCTCCATCACGATCGACACCCTGTACGACCGCTCGCAGACCATCCGCGCCTCGGTGGCCGACGTGAAGTTCACCCTGCTCCTCACCATCTGCCTCGTCGTGATGGTGATCTTCCTGTTCCTCCGGAACCTCTCCGCAACCATTATCCCCAGTCTGGCCCTGCCCATGTCCGTCGTGGGCACCTTTGCCGTGATGCACCTCATGGGTTACAGCGTGGACAATCTCTCCCTCATGGCCCTCACCCTCTCGGTGGGCTTCGTGGTGGACGACGCCATCGTCATGCTGGAGAACATCGTCCGCCACATGGAGGGCGGGGAAGAGGCTTATGACGCCGCCCTCATCGGCTCGCGGGAGATCGGCTTCACCATCCTGTCCATGACCCTCTCCCTTGCCGCGGTGTTCATCCCCGTCCTCTTCATGGGCGGCATCGTCGGCCGGCTGTTCCACGAGTTCGCCGTGACCGTCACCTCGGCCATCCTGATCTCCGGCCTCGTGTCCCTGACCCTCACCCCCATGCTCTGCAGCCGGTTCCTTCACCCGCCCCGCGAGGCCCATCACGGCCGCCTCTATGCCATGAGCGAGCGCTTCTTCCAGGGCATGCTCTCCACCTATCGCTGGACGCTGGAACGGTGCCTGGCGCACCGTCCCGCCGTGATGGTGGTGTCGGGCCTCCTCCTCCTCGCCACGGCCGGCCTCTTCTTTGTGGTCCCGAAGGGCTTCATCCCGAGCGAGGACACCGGGCAGATCATCGGCATCACCGAGGCCGCCCAGGACATCTCCTTCGACAGCATGGTGGAGCACCAGCGGCAGGTAGCGGCCATCATCCGGAAGCACCCGGAGATCGAGACGTTCATGTCCAGCCTCACTGCCGGCGGCATC
>JBGPQZ010000355.1:0-2616 GCA_041489335.1 Methylomirabilia bacterium | reverse complement strand
GCCACCCGCACGAGCAGGGGGGGATCTGTCTCGAGGGGGCGATGGAGTTCACCATCGGGGACGAGACGCGCATCATCAACCGGGGGGAAAGCTGGATGATCCCCGGCGGCGTCACCCACGCCGTGCGCGCCCTGGAGCAGGGGGCGGTGGCCCTGGACATCTTCTCTCCGCCCCGCGAGGACTACAAGTAGGACGAGGGTAGGCCCGGTTCACACATCCGAGGAGGTGGGCCATTCGCAATCCGCTGAAGGCCAAGCTGGCCAAGGGTGAGACGGTCTGGGGGACGTTCGCCTTCGAGTTCGGCTCGCCCGCGGCGCCCCGGATCCTGAAGGAAGCCGGCTGGGATTACATCCTGATCGACACTGAGCACGCCAGTTTCGGCATCGAGACCGTCGCCACGCTGCTCCACGTCTCTTCGACCATCGGCCTGCCGGCCCTGGTGCGCGTCCCCGAGACGCAGCGATCCCTCCTCAGCCGGCCGCTGGATGCCGGGGCGATGGGGCTGATGATCCCGCGGGTGGAGAGCCGGGCCCAGGCCGAGGCGATCGTCCGGTACACGAAGTACCCCCCGGTCGGCGATCGGGGCGTCATCCTGGGGACGGCGCACAACGCTTACCGGATGGTGAACGGAAAGCAGTTCCTGCGCCAGGCGAACGCCGAGACCTTGCTCATCATGCAGATCGAAACCCTGACGGGCATGGAGCACCTGGACGAGATCCTGTCGGTCCCCGGCCTGGACGTGGCGCTGATCGGTCCCTACGATCTCTCCAGCTCCATGGGCATCCCGGGAGAGGTGAACCACCCGCGCATGCAGCGCGCGATCGGCGAGTTCCTCAAGGGCTGCAAACGCCATGGGGTGGTAGCGGGGAACTTCGTCACCACGGTGGAGGACGGACGGGCGTGGGTCCGGCGAGGCATGCGTTTCCTGATCTACAGTGTGGACTTCCTCCTGATGCTGGAGCGAAGTCAGCAGGTCCTCTCGCAACTCAAGGCAAAGGAGAAATCGCGTGGGCGGTAAGAGAGGCAGATTCAAGGTCGTGTTTACCGATTCGCACCTGTTCAAGCCGCGGGAGGAGTTGGAGGCCCTGAGCGGGCTGGACTGCGAGATCGTCCAGGCCGTCTGCAAATCGGAGGACGAGACGATCGCCCTCTGTCGGGACGCGCACGCGGTCCTCAACACCTCGGCCAAGATCAGCCGGCGGGTCATCGCGGAGCTGAAAGAGGCGTTGGTCATCTGCCGGTACGGGATCGGGGTGGACACGGTGGACATCCCGGCGGCCACCGAGCACGGGATTATCGTGGCCAACGTCCCCGACTTCTGCTTCGACGAGGTGGCGGACACGGCCATGAGCCTGATCCTCTCGGTGCCCCGTAAGGTGCACCTGCTGAACACCCTGGTTCATCAGGGGGCCTGGAAGAGGGACGTGGCCAAGCCGGTCCACAAATTCCGGGGGGCGACCCTGGGGATCTATGCCTTCGGGAACATCGGGCGAAACCTGTGCCGGAAGGCGGAGCCCTTCGGCTTCCGAATCCTCGTGCACGATCCGTACCTCAAGCCAGAGAACGTGCGGGACTACCCGGTCACCCTGGTGGATTTCGACACGCTGCTCAAGGAATCCGACCTGATCTCGGTCCACGCCCCGCTCACCGAGGGGACCCGGCACAAGTTCGACGAGGCGGCGTTCCGTAAGATGAAGCCGTCCGCCTTCTTCTTCAATCTCGGCCGCGGGCCGATCCACGACCAGAAGGCGCTCACCCGGGCCCTCCAGGAGGGTTGGATCGCGGGCGCCGGGCTGGACGTCCTGGAGAAGGAGCCGCCCGACCCTGACGATCCGATTTTGAAGCTGGACAACGTCGTCTTCACGCCGCACTATGCCTCCTATACCGAGGAGGCGTACCAGGAGCTCCAGGTGAAGACCGGGGAAAACGCCGCAGCGGTCCTGCGGGGAGAGTTCCCCAAGTACGTCTTCAACGGCGAGGTCCGGGCCAACGCCCGGCTCCTCAAGCGCCAGGTCCATTAGCCAACCGTCAGGAATTGGGAGGAGAAATGACAATGCGACTGAAGGGCAAGAAAGTGGCCGTGCTGGCCGAGGACATGTATCAGGAGATGGAGCTGTGGGTTCCCTACTATCGACTGAAGGAGGAAGGGGCAGAGGTCAAGCTGGTGGCGCCCGAGAAGAAGACCTACAAGAGCAAGAACGGGTACCCGGTGAACGCGGACGTGGCCGCGGCGGACGTCTCCGCCAAGGACTTCGACGGCGTCGTGATCCCGGGCGGTTACGCCCCCGACATGCTGCGCCGCTACCCCGCGATCCTGAGCCTGGTGCGAGACTGCTTCAACCAGGGCAAGCCGGTGGCGGCGATCTGCCACGCGGCCTGGGTGCCCGCCTCGGCGGGAATCCTGCAGGGGAAGAAGGCCACCTGTTTCTTCGCCATCAAGGATGACGTGATCCATGCCGGTGCCACCTACGTGGACCAGGAGGTCGTGGTGGACGGGAACCTCATCACGTCCCGCACGCCGAACGACCTGCCCGCCTTCTGCCGCGAGCTGGTGAAGGCGCTGGAGAAGTAGGAGAATCGGAGCCAGTCATGATCCTTCCCACGATGTATCGCATC
>JBGPQZ010000354.1:0-2621 GCA_041489335.1 Methylomirabilia bacterium | reverse complement strand
GGCGGCTCACGCCCTGGCGCGGGGGATCCAAGACCACCAGATCCCAGCGCCCCTTCTCGGCCAGGCCGGACAGCGCCTGCTCGACCTGGGCCGGAACCACATGAGCCCCCCGACAATCGTTCTCGCGGAGATTGGCGACGGCATCCGCGGCCGCGGCCGCGTTGGCCTCGGCCCCGACCACCTCGCGGGCCCGGCGAGCCAGCGGCACCGTGAAGGTCCCCACGCCGCAGTACAGGTCCAGGACGCGCTCGGACCCGCCGAGCGCCGCCGCCTGCACCACCAGATCGGTGAGCCGCTCCGCGGCCCGGCCGTTCACCTGGAAGAATGCGGTCGCGTCCACCTGGAAGCGGTGCGTCCCCACCTGCTCATGCAACATACCCTGGCCGTGACGATCCACGGGGTGGGAGTTCTGCCGCGGATCGCCCCCCATCAGGACCACCCCCGTGAGACCCGGCACCGCCGCCTGGAGCGTGTGGAAGAGCAGGCGGATCGCCCCCCGGTCCCGGGCATGAGCGAAGAGTGACACCAGCACCTCGCCGGTGCCCGTGCCGGCGGAGACCCACACCTCGCGCAGCCGCTCGAACAACTGGTAGAACGACGGGTGCCGCATGCCCCGGAGCGTCCGGAGGACCGCATTCAACTGCTCGGTGAGGAGCGGGCACTGCTCGATGTCCACCACCCGGTTGGTCTCCCGCCGGTGGAAGCCGATGCAGGGGCGTGCCCCGCCGACGACCTTGAACTGGGCCCGGGCGCGATACCCCCAGGGCTGCCCCAGCGCCAGGGTCGGGAAGGTCGGGAGATCGCCGAGCTTGCCCACGCGCCGCAACAACTCCTGGAGGATTTGCCGTTTCCAGTCGAGCTGGGCGGCGTAGGTGAGCTGCTGCCACTGGCATCCCCCGCAGATCCCGAAATAGCGACAGGACGGGACCACGCGGGAAGGCGACGGGTCCAGGACGCGCACGAGATCTGCCTGCACGAAATCGGTCCGAGCCTCGCAGATGCGCACCTCCAGCCGATCGCCCGGCACGCTCCCGGGGACGAAGACCACCCGGCCGTCCGGCAGGTGCCCGAGGCCGTTCCCTTGAAACACCAATCGTTCGATCGTGACCTCGGCATGCTGCCCCGGGGGCGGCGTTGCCTTGGGGCCGGTTCCGGATCCTACAGAGTGGCTCATCGGTCACATCCACAGGTCGAAGAAAGGCGGGCAATCGAGGAACGGGCAGCGCAACACTCGTGCGATCGAGACGGCAAAGGCGATCGGAGAGGGGCCGGTCCGTTTGCTCCACGTCGAACTGGAACGCGGCCCCCGCCTCCGCCTCGCCGATCTACTTATTCCGTCGCTGATGCCTCGTGCGCTTCAAGAGTTTCTTGTACTTGTGCTTGGCGATCTTCTTGCGGCGCTTCTTGACGACGCTGCCCATGCCATCCCCCCTTTCTCGCTCACCAACGCGCTAGAGTCACGACGTGCGGGGCGGCCCCCCCTCCGCCTCCACGGCGTCTGCCTTGCTGGCCCCCGTTTCCTCGATATGCTCCCGGCGGATCTGAAACTTTTCCAGGCGGTACTGCAACGTTCGGTAACTCAGTCCCAAGAGTTTGGCCGCCTTGGCGATCACCCAGCCCGACAACTCCATGGCTTGCAGGATGAAGCTGCGCTCCACCTCTTCCAACTGGATCCCCTCCGCGGGCAAGAGAAACCGATAGTCGCCCGCGGCCCCCGGCGACGCCTGCGGCTCGCGCGGGGGCAGGGTGGAGAACCGCACCTCGATGGGGAGGTCGGTGTAGTCGACCTTGTGGCCGTCCGACAAGAGGACGGCGCGCTGCAGGACCGCCTCCAGCTGCCGCACATTCCCCGGCCAGTGGTACGTGAGGAGCAGCCGCATGGCCTCCGTGGTGACGGGCATGGGAGGACGGCCGGCCTCCGCGCACGCCCGCGCGATGAAATACTCGGCGAGCTGCGGGATATCGGTGCTCCGCTCCCGGAGCGGCGGCAGGGCGATGGTGACCACGTTCAGCCGGTAGAACAGGTCCTCGCGGAAACTTCCGCGGACCACCTCCTCTTCCAGGTTCTTGTTGGTCGCGGCGATGATGCGGA
This sequence comes from Methylomirabilia bacterium, assembly GCA_041489335.1. GTDB lineage: Bacteria > Methylomirabilota > Methylomirabilia > Methylomirabilales > 2-02-FULL-66-22 > 2-02-FULL-66-22. Next base: position 529 of record JBGPQZ010000354.1, on the reverse strand, counting down.
CATCGATCTTGATGCTCTCGCGCCCGCCCACGCGGCGGACCTCGCGTTCCTGCAGGGTCCGCAGCACCTTGGCCTGCATGTTGACGGAGAGCTCGCCGATTTCGTCGAGGAGGAGCGTGCTCTTGTCGGCAGCCTCGAAGAGGCCCTGATGCCGGTCCACCGCGCCGGTGAACGCCCCCTTCTCGTGCCCGAACAGCTCGCTTTCGATCAGATTCTCCGGGATGGCCGCGCAGCTCACGGCGACGAAGGGCCGGTCCTTGCGGAGGCTGTGACGGTGGATGGCCCGGGCGATCAACTCCTTCCCCGTCCCGCTCTCACCCGTGATGAGGACGGTGGAATTGCTGTTGGAGACCCTGTGCAGCTTGTCGAAGACCTCCTGGATCCGGTAGTGGCTTCCGACGATCCCCTCGACGCGGTAGCGCTCCTCGAGCTGGCGTCGGAGGAGCCGGTTCTCCTCGATGAGCCGGATACGGTCGAAGGCGCGGCTCACGATGCGCAGGAGATCCCCCCGCTCCAGGGGCTTGATCAG
>JBGPQZ010000353.1:0-2624 GCA_041489335.1 Methylomirabilia bacterium | reverse complement strand
TCTCGACCACCAGGACGCCGATGATCTTCCCATCGGACGTGACGGGGACCGCCACCTGGACCTCGTACGTCTTGCCGCTGTCATCCAGCTCCGGGTTGCCCTGCCAGGCCTTGCCGCTGGTGAAGGGCACATCGAACTTCGCGGAGCCCTTGTGGATGTAGCTGCCGGTCTTGTCACTGAAGGCGACCTTCTCTCCCTGGGCCGCATTCAGGAAGGCCCCGGTGCAGATTCCGTCGGTCTTCGCCATCTCCTCCTTGAGAAACTTGGCCGCCCCGTTGTTGATGAAGCCTTGCACGACGGCATCGCTCTCGGGCACGGTCTTCCACTTCGGATTGTCCATGCCCGGGATCGGGCCCTGCTTGTTCTGGGCGAGCACAGCCTCAACCACCACCGGGCTCGCCGCCCAGCCGTTGGCGTTCCAAGTCTGCCAGGTGATCTGCTCCTGGACCTTCGGCATGACTTCGAAGCACGACGCACACTGGCCTGTGCCCAGCTGGGCGCAAGCCGCCACCAACCCCACCACTGCTATGACCACCAGTCCCATCACGCGTCGCATGATTCACTCCTTTTGTGGCGCACGCCACCGTCGGGTGTAAGAGGGGGCCGTCTGTTCGAGGATGGGAATGGGGCGGTGCCGAGGGAGACGGTCCCAGCCAATGCTGACGAACCTGCGGACGAATCCAGAGCCGGGAACGATTCGGAGTGGGGTCGGTGGAGGCCGGGGGTCCGTCTCGCCGGGGGATGGGAGGAGGCGATCGGCGCGGGGAGGGCGCAGAGGTTCCGGGACACGTTCGTGGTAGGGCCCAGGAATCCTGCGTGAACCCGGCCAACCATGGCAAGCCCCAGAGAAGAGTGAGAGGCCTCGGTGGCGCGAACGTCCCTGGAACGTCTCTCATCCGGTCAAGTCAAGAGTACCATGCAGGATACATGCACCGTGAAGCGTGTGTCCAGTGCGAGTCGATCGGCTTGCGGTCGGATGTCTGACCACCCGACCGTCTCTGGCGGCCCGGTGCTTGAAGGTGCCGCCTGAGACATCGGCGGGCGTCGGCGAACATCGGCGGGGGGCTCTGTTGACAGGGACCGGATTCCCTGGTACTTTTCCGGTTCCAGACGGCATCTGTGATGGCTTGGTAGACGCCCCGACTGGGGCGTTTTTTGTGAGTGCCCGGCCGCGGCCCTCTCTTCTTTGGGGCCGACGGCCGCGGCCTTTCCTGAGGACGGAAGGCACCGTGGACTACAAGGCGACGCTGAATCTCCCCAAGACGGACTTTCCCATGAAGGCCAACCTCACGGAGCGCGAACCGCAGATGCTCCGCGAGTGGGAGGCGCAGCACCTCTACGAGCGGCTGCGCGAAACCCGGGCCGGGCGCGAGAAGTGGATCCTGCACGACGGGCCCCCGTACGCCAACGGCCACATCCACATGGGCCACGCCCTGAACAAGATCCTCAAGGACATGGTGGTGAAGTCCCGCTCCATGTTCGGCTACGACGCCCCCTACGTCCCGGGCTGGGACTGCCACGGGCTGCCCATCGAGCACCAGGTGGACCGGGAGCTCGGGCCCAAGGCACGGCAGGTCCCGATCCCGGAGAAGCGCAAGCTGTGCCGGGCCTACGCCCAGAAGTTCATCGACATCCAGCGGGAGGAGTTCAAGCGGCTGGGCGGGCTGGGGAACTGGGGGCAGCCGTACCGGACCATGGAGTACCGGTACGAGGCGAACATCCTGCGCGAGCTGGGCAAGTTCCTGGCGGCGGGCAGCGTCTACCGCGGGCTGAAGCCGGTCCACTGGTGCACCTCGTGCCTCACCGCGCTCGCCGAGGCCGAGGTGGAGTACCAGGACGACACGTCGCCCTCGATCTACGTGGCGTTTCCGCTGACGTCCGACCCCGCCGCGCTGGATCCCGCCCTGGCGGGATGCGCGATCTCGGTGGTGATCTGGACGACCACCCCCTGGACCTTGCCGGCCAACCTGGCCATCGTGGTGCACCCGGACGAGGAGTACGTCGTCTTCCGCGCGAACGGGCAGCACTACCTCGTGGCGGACAAGCTCCTCGCGGAGACGGCGCGGAAGTGCCGCCTCCCGAACCCCGAGGTGATCTTCCGCACGCCGGGCGCGCGTCTGGACGGCCTGGTCGCCCACCACCCCTGGCTGGATCGCCCCTCGCCCATCTTCACGGCGGAATACATCACCATGGATGCGGGCACGGGCTGCGTCCACACGGCCCCCGGGCACGGGGCGGACGACTACGAGACCGGGATCAAGCACAACCTTCCGGTCTACAACCCGGTGGACGACCAGGGGCGGTTCGTCCCCGACGTCATGCACTTCGCCGGCATGAGCGTCTGGGACGCGAACGGTGCCATCATCCAGAAGCTCCAGGCCGACGGTAGCCTGCTCTGCGCCGAGGAGTTCCAGCACTCCTACCCGCACTGCTGGCGGTGCAAGAATCCGGTCCTCTTCCGGGCCACCAACCAGTGGTTCATCTCCATGGAGGCGGGCGGCCTGCGCCAGCGAGCGCTGGACGCCATCCGCCAGGTGCAGTGGATCCCGCCCTGGGGGGAGGAGCGCATCTCCAACATGATCGCCAACCGGCCGGACTGGTGCATCTCCCGCCAGCGGGCCTGG
>JBGPQZ010000352.1:0-2681 GCA_041489335.1 Methylomirabilia bacterium | reverse complement strand
GCCTGCGCGGGGACCCAGTTCGATGCGAGGTTGGTGGAGGGGTTCCTGCAGCTGGTCGTACGGCACCCCGACGCCTGAGTGGAGCTACGGGGAAGATCCTCACGACCGAGCTGCGCTTGATGTTCTAACGCTAGGAGCGGATGTGTTCTGCGTGGGGGTGGCGCGGCGGTCTCGGTTGGCGGGCCTGGTGGTCGCCCTCGCCGGCCTCTGCCTGGCGGGCCCGGGCGCGGCGGCGGAGCAGGCCGCCTTCAGTCGCCAGCGCGAGTGGATGGTGGAGCGCCAGCTCCAGGCGCGCGACATCACCGAGCCGGCGGTCCTCAGGGCCATGCGAACGGTCTTGCGCCATGAGTTCGTCCCGCCCGCCTACCTCCGCGAGGCGTATGCCGACCGGCCCCTGCCCATCGAGGAGGGGCAGACCATCTCGCAGCCCTACATCGTGGCCCTCATGACCCAGCTCCTCGCGCTCCGGGGCGGGGAGAAGGTCCTGGAGGTGGGGACGGGGTCGGGGTACCAGGCGGCCGTCCTGGCCGAGATCACGCCGCACGTCTACACCATCGAGATCCTGCCGGGCCTGGCGGCGAGCGCCGCCGCCCGGCTCCGCCGGCTCGGCTACACGACGGTCAAGGTCCGGACCGGCGATGGCTACCTGGGGTGGCCGGAGGCGGCCCCCTTCGAGGGCATCCTCGTCACGGCGGGGGCCACGCACGTCCCGGAGCCCCTCATCGCCCAGCTCGCGGAGGGCGGCCGCCTGGTGATCCCCGTGGGAGAAACCTACGGCGTCCAGGAGCTGCTCCTGGGGCAGAAGAAAGGCGGACGGTTCGTCACGCGCCCCGTCGCCTCCGTGCGGTTCGTCCCTCTGATCGAGCCCCGACGATAACCCCCGGGTCCTTGGGAGGATGGCCATGAGCAAGACCTACGTCGCCGACTTGACGGAAAGCCAGAGCATCACTTCCTTCTTCCTGGTGCGGCAAGTCCAGGTGCGGCAGAAGAAGAGCGGGGGGTCCTATCTCACGCTGATCCTGGCGGATCGGACGGGGGAGGTGCCGGCGGTGATGTGGGAGGAGGTGGACGCCTTCGCCCGGGAGCTCCAGGACGGGGACATCGTCAAGGCCCAGGGGGTCCTCGGTAGTTACCATGAGGAGCCCCAGGTGACGCTCACGCGGCTCCGGAAGGCCCTCCCCGAGGAGATCGACCTGGCGGAGTATCTGCCGCGGAGCGAGCAGGACCCCGCGGCCCTGCTGGCGCGCCTGCGCGAGGTGATCGAGGGAACGCAGGATCCGTTCCTCCGGCGATTGCTGGCGGACCTCTTCGCGGATCCCGCCTTCGCGGACGCGTTCGGCATGGCCCCCGCGGCGAAGCACATCCATCACGCCGTCCTCGGGGGGCTCCTGGAGCACACGGCGTCCGTGGTCGGGCTCTGCCGCCTCCTGGCCGAGTACTACCCCGCGTTGAACCGGGACCTCCTCCTGGCGGCGGCCATCCTGCACGATGTGGGGAAGGTGCGGGAGCTCAGCTGGGACCGGGTCTTCGATTACAAGGATGCCGGGCGCCTGGTGGGACACATCACGCTGGGGGTCCTGCTGGTGGAGGAGCGGATCCGCGCCATCCCCGACTTTCCCCCGGCGCTGGCCCAGACGCTGATCCATTGCATCTTGAGCCATCACGGGGAGCTCGCCTGGGGATCGCCCAAGCGCCCCAAGACCCTGGAGGCGATGGCGCTGCACTACGCCGAGGACCTGGACGGGAAGGTGAACGCGTTCCTCGCCTTTGCCCAGCGGTATCCGGATCCGCAGCACCCGGGGTGGACGCAGTTCAATAAGACGCTGGACCGGTACCTGTACGTCGGCCGGACGGACGAGCCGGCTCCGCCGAGCGATAATCAATGACCAATGACTAACAACTTAGCCCCCCCGTACGCGCGGTAGGGCCATGATTCCCCTCAAGGACAACATCCCGACCCGGCACGCGCCCGTCGTCACGCTGGTCCTGATCGGGCTCAACACCTCCGTGTTCCTCAAGACGTTCCTGCTGGGGCCGTGGGCAGGCCAGCGCTTCCTCCTCTATTACGGCCTGATTCCCTGCGGCCTGACGGGGGCGTGCGAGATCGTGGGCCGCGCCTTCTCCTCGGAGGTGACCCTCGTCACCTCCATGTTCGTGCACGCGGGCTTCTTCCACTTCGCGGGCAACATGCTCTACCTCTGGATCTTCGGGAACAACGTGGAAGACGCCATGGGGAAGGTCCGCTTCAGCCTGTTTTACCTCGCCTGCGGTGCGGCGGCGGCCTACGCCCAGGTCTTCATGAGTCCGACCTCCCGCGTTCCGATGGTGGGGGCGAGCGGGGCGATCTCCGGCGTGCTGGGAGCCTACCTCTTGTTGTTCCCCGCGGCGCGCGTCCTGACCCTGATCCCGCTGGGGCTGTTCACCCAGGTCGTCGAGATCCCGGCCGTGATCGTCCTGGGGTTCTGGATCGTGGTGCAAGTCGTTAACGGGCTGTTCACGTTCACCCCCGGGGGGGGTGGGGTGGCGTGGTTCGCCCACATCGGCGGCGTTGCGGCGGGGATGGCCCTGATCGGCCTCTTCAAGCGACGGAGCGTGCCCTGGGGGTGGCAGCGGCGCCGTTCCTGGGGCGAATGACCAATTCCCAATGACCAATGACTAACAACTTAGCCCCCCCGTACGCG
>JBGPQZ010000351.1:0-2696 GCA_041489335.1 Methylomirabilia bacterium | reverse complement strand
CGTGATGTGGCACTCGGATCGACCCGGCGTTTGCCCTTGATGCTGCCCCCGGATTTGGGGTATTACTGATCGCACGAGATTGTCGTACAGTCGTGCCTGTCGGAGAGGAGGCGTGCGGGCTGTGGCCCGCGCGACCAAGGATGGCCGCGAACGGGGAGTCGCTCTACCAGGAGCTGGAGCGGAAGATCATCCTGGGCCACCTCAAGCCCCGCGAGCGACTGCTGGAGGCCCAGCTCTGTCGCCAGCTGGGCGTGAGTCGCACGCTGCTGCGTGAGGTCTTCCGCCGGCTGGAGGGAGCCGGCCTTGTGACCCTGCAACCGAACCGGGGGGTGGTGGTTCGGGACTTCACTCCGCAAGAGGTGGAGGACGTTTACTATCTGCGCGCGGCCCTGGAGCGGGCGGCGGTGCCGCTCATCATCCGGCGGCTGACCCCTGCGGACCTCAAGGCCCTGCGGGAGATCGAGCGGGAATTCGAGCAGGCCTGCCGGCAGGCCGACATGGCCGAGATGATCCTCACCAATCTGGCGTTCCACCGGCGGCTCGACGAGATCTCGGGCAACCCCTTCCTCTGCCAGTCCCTGCAGATCTCCCACCTGCAGACCCAGCAGATCCGCTACGTGGCCTGGCTGGAGGCGCGGCGGGTGCAGGAGTCCATTCGCGGGCACCGCGCGATCCTCGCGGCCCTGGCCCGGCGGGATGCGACCCGGCTCGAGCGCGCGGTGGAGAGGCAACTGCAACGAGGCAAGGGAGACTACCGGCGGATCTTCCCCGTTGGCGGTGGCGGAGAGACAGTCCGACGCAACAGTGGCGACCGCGGACCCCGGGCGGCCGGGGCGGCCCGGCGCAAGGAGGGCAATCATGCGTAGCGGCTTGACTCGTGGATGGATCCTGGTAGTGGCCTGCGCGGTCCTGCTCGGCGCGCTGCCGGTCGGGGCGCAGGAGTATCCCAGCAAACCGATCGAGGTGATTGTCGGGGCCGCCCCCGGAGGTGGAACGGACATGATTGCCAGGGCTGTGGCCGACGTGGCTCCCAAGTACGTGGGGCAACCCCTGGTCGTCGTCAACAAGGTGGGAGCCGCCATGACCATCGCCGCGCAATACGTCGCCAGCGCGAAACCGGATGGCTATACGCTGAACGTGGCAGGAGGCAGCGAGACGGTGGCCGTGCCCCACTTTCGGAGCCTCCCATTCGATCCCATCAACGATTTCGAGCCCATCATCCGGTTCATCATCGAGCGCGTGGGATTCTATGTGAAGGCCGACAGCCCCTGGAAGACCATGAAGGACTTCGTGGAGGATGCGAAGCAGAATCCCGACAAGTACACGTATGCCCATGCGGGTGTCGGCGGCATACATCATGCCACCATGCTGGCATTGGAAAAGCGGGCGGGCATCCGACTGACCGCTGTCCCGCACAAGGGGGGAGCGGAAAACCTCGCCGCCCTGGCCGGAGGCCATGTGAACATGGCGATCGCCTCGCCGAATGAGGCGTATGTCCTGGTGCAGGCCGGACGGGTTCGCCCCCTGGCCAACGCGTCGCTCAACCGGTCCGCGACGGAACCGGACACGCCGACCCTGCGCGAGCTGGGATATGACGTCTACATCGAGAACCAGAAGGGATTCGTCTTCCCGAAGGGCACCCCGAAACCGATCGTTCAGAAACTCCACGACAGCCTCAAGAAAGTCTTCGACGATCCGCAGTTCAAGGCCAACGCCGAGAAGCTGAAGCTGGAACTGGCCTACCTCAACGGCGAGGAGTTCCGCAAGGCCCTGAAGGCGATGTACGACCAGATCGGCGAGGCGGTGAAGAAGTAGCATCGACACACCCGGGGGTATTGCCCATGACCGTGGATCGGGTTCTTGGCGTGGGAGCCGTTCTCCTGGCGATTCCGGTCGCAGCGGCCTCGTGGGGATTTGGGGTGGGGAGCCCCAAATCCCCCGGCGCCGGCTTCTGGCCGCTGCTCATCGCGCTGACGATGGCGGGGCTGGGTACCACGCTCATCGTACGTCCGGGCTACGCGCAACCCTCGGGCGCGCCCCCGGGCTCGCGCTGGGGGAGATTCGGCATCGCGCTGGGGACGCTGGCCTTCTACGTGGTTGCCCTGGAGCCGTTCGGGTACCTGCCGGCCACCACCGTCTTGCTGCTCGTCCAGCTCCGCTGGGTGGAGAGCCGCTCCTGGCGGTCGAGTGCCTGGACCGCGGTCCTGACGGCGCTCATCTCGTTCCTCCTCTTCCGGGTCCTGCTCAAGGTTTCCCTTCCTGCCGGCGTACTCCCACTGCCCAGGGGCTGGTAGGGTCGGTTCATTAGGAGCGACGTTGGATACCATCGGTCCCCTGTTCCACGGTTTTGCCGTTGCCCTGACGCCCGGAAATCTCCTGGCCGTGCTCCTGGGGACCGTCATCGGCACGGTGATCGGCGTCCTGCCCGGGTTGGGGCCGACTGCGTCCATTGCCCTCCTGCTTCCGGTCACCATCGGCATGGACATGGTGCCGGCCCTCATCATGCTGGCGGGGATCTACTACGGGGCGATGTACGGGGGCTCGACGACCTCGATCCTGCTCAACATCCCGGGTGAGGCCGCCTCCGTCGTTACCTGCATAGACGGGTACCAGATGGCCAGGCAGGGGCGGGCGGGCCCCGCCCTGGCCGTGTCCGCCATCGGCTCCTTCATCGGGGGCACGTTCTCGACGATGGG
>JBGPQZ010000350.1:0-2743 GCA_041489335.1 Methylomirabilia bacterium | reverse complement strand
GCGGGCGATGTCGATCAGCTTGGCGAGCACCTCCCGCTCGACCGGGCGGGGCTTGTAGCTGCGAATGGAGCGTCGGGCCCGCAGGAGGTGCTCCATCTGCTCCGGACCGGGCCGCCAGTCGGCCCGGACCGGCAGAAGCTGCTCGGGCGCCATGGTCCCGAGCGTGACCGCGCCTTGCGGGCAGACGGCGACGCAGTGGCCGCAGTTCCGGCAGAACTCCTCCGACTCGGCCGGGACGCGCGGGGTCGCGTCCCCCGACTTCCACTCGATGATCCGCGTTGGGCACTCGGCGACACAGATGCCGTCGCTCTTGCAGCGGGCTGGGTCGGCGACAAACAGGGGCATGGGTTCCCTCCTGAGGCGTGGTGATGGGGGTCCTGCCATCCGTCCCGCACCACCGTCAGAAAACCGAGGGCGCGGCCGCAGGCTCGATCCGCTCTCTGCTGCGGCCGCGCCCTTCAGTCCTATGGACGGGCTGGCTTCCTGACGGGCGGCGCGTCGTCCCTGCTCTTAGCCGAGCTTGATGCCCTCGATCAGGGACCAGCCCGCATCGCAGAACTGCGCCAGCGTCCGCTGGGTCGGGCCGAAGGTGATGAACTCCTCCGGGGCCATGCCCTTCGGTTCGTAGGCGCGCACGAACTCGGACATCGTCTCCAGCCGGCAGATGACGTCGCCGGGGATCGGGTTGCCAATCCGTTTCTCGCGCGGCACGCCCGGCTCCAGGAGCTGGGCCTGGATGTTCGGAGCGGTGGACATGACCATCTCGGCGCCGGCCAACTCGGTCATGTGGTAGATGCCGCGCAGCGCGGCGGGCAACAGCACCGCCTCGTAGCCGCGCTCCTTGAACAGGGTGTAGGAGCGCTTGGCCACCGCCAGCCCCGCCTGCCGGATGTCGGACTCTTCCACCTTGGCCTTCCGGTCGTGGGCCACCTCGCGCAGGTAGTCGTCCAGCCGCCCGATCATGAGGACGGGGAAGCAGCGGCCGGTCTGCTTGCCGGCCTTCCGGGCGCGCTCGAGTCCCCGCTGGTACCGTTCCGCCACGGCCAGGACCTGGGGGACGGTGAAGCTGACGGTGGCCGTCACGGTGATCCCCTCCGCGGCGCAGTCCTCGAGGACGTCCAGGGCAGCCGTCGTGACGGGAAGCTTGACGGCGATGTTCGGGGCCCAGGCGTGATAGCGCCGGGCCATGGTCATCATGGTCTCCCGATCCCAGGCGCGCGCGGGATTCACCTGGCCACAGACGTAACCCCACCGGCCCTGGGTACTCTCGTACTGCGGCAGCAGCATCTCCGCCGCGCGGCGGACCACGTGGCTCATCAGCTCCTCGGCGCGCCGTTCCGCCGGCAGATCCTTCGACACCGCGCGCAGGGCATCCGCCCAGATCTCGGGCCGGCCGCGCAGGGTGCGGCTCGTGAGCAGCGGATTGGTCGTGACTCCCGTGGCCCCGTGTGTGAGGGCCCGGCGCAGTTCATCCGGGTCGGCCGAATCATGCCACCAGGTGGTGGGGGTTTCGCGGACCAGCCATTGCAGGTAGCTCAAGCTCTCCATGGCGCTCCTCTCTCCTCGGCGCAAAGAGAATTCAAGACGGTCGGACGGGATCGGCCTGTGCCGCAGGGGGCGATGAGGCGCCCCCCTCTGGACACCCTATAATTCAGCAGAAGCAGGGGATGTGTCAAGGCCCGGGAAGGCGTAGGCCGGAGGCGGTCCGCATGACCTGACACCTTGCGGTGGCGCGTGTCGGCGGCCGGGGTCGGAACGCCGGGGAACGGATACGGAAGGGTGGCGAGCCTGATCCGGCCATTCCCCGCCTCCACCCCTCCCTGTCCGCCTCGCCGGACGGCGCAGTTTCTCCTTGACGCCCATCCGCCTGGCAGGCCATCCTTCGGCTGTGCCTGATCCGTCCGGGCGGAGCCCCTCGGCGCAGGGGCCGCGGCCGCCTCGTGTCGCTCTCGCGCCATGGGAGGTTGATGAGATGGCGATCGAGAATACGCCCAGCATCACGAACGACCAGCGCGTCAACGATATGCGGTCCGCCATCGAGCATCGGGCGACCTGGTTCCACCTGCTCACGGAGGAGGCGGAGAAGGCGGGGGCGGACTGGGAGGCCTTTACCCGCAAGGCCATCTACCGGTGCGGGCTGTTCCACGGCGACACCAAGTTCACCAAGACCGAGGAGGTCAAGGCGCTCGGCAGGGAGTTCGCCAACGAACTGTCCTCCAAGATCTTCGAGATGGACGTCACGGAGCTGTCGGACGACAGGTTCGAGGTCCACTTTCATTACTGCCCGCTGGTCGCGGCCTGGCAGAAGCAGACCCAGGACGAGAAGCGCATCGAGAAGCTGTGCGACATCGCCATGGACGGGGACCGCGGGATCATCGCGAGGTTCCCGAGGTTCGAGTTCGAGCTGGGCGAGGCCATTGCCAAGGGCGGCAAGTTCTGCCGGATCATCGTCAGGAAGAAGAAATAGGGGGCGAGGCAGGCCGAGGAGAGGAGGCGACCATGGCTCCTGCAGCATTCGGCAACGATCCGGCGAAGATCGAACGCTACCGGGCGTTCTGGAGCCGCGCCGACGTGGCGCGTCCGCTGGTCGGCTTCACCCTGCGGGGATGGTTTCCCCTGGAGGAGTATGCCGCAACCCGTGCCTGGCCGGCGGATACCTATCTCACGCCCGAGATGGTCGTCCCAGAAGCCTTTCTGGCGGATGAGGAGCGACTGCTCCGAGAGGGGGAGATCCTCGACGACG
>JBGPQZ010000349.1:0-2766 GCA_041489335.1 Methylomirabilia bacterium | reverse complement strand
TACATCGTCACCTTTGCAGTGATGTTGGTGGTGGCCCTGATCATCAGCGGTCTCACCGTGCGGATCCGCTGGCTGGCGGAGGCGGCGGGGCAGCGCGAACGTCGGACCGCCGCTCTCTTCGCACTGAGCCGAGAGCTGGCCGGCGTGCGGGGCGTCCAGACGATCCTCGAGGTGGCCACACGGCACATCGCCGAAGTGTTCCGCTGCCGAGTTCGCGTCCTCCTCCCTGACCAGGGAGGCACGCTCGCCCCCCAGCCCCACCCGGGGGGCTATGACTTGGACCCCACCGAGCTGGGCGTGAGTCGCTGGGTCTTCGAGCACAACCAGCTCGCGGGGCGGGGCACGGCGACCCTGCCGGGCGCGCGCGCCCTCTACCTGCCGTTGGCGGCCTCACAGGGACCCATCGGCGTCTTGGGAGTACGGTCCAGCGATCCCCATGCGCTGGAAACTCCCGAGCAGCTTCATCAGTTGGAGACCTTCGTGGGCCAGACGGCCATGGCGCTCGAGCGCGGGCTTCTCGCCGAGGAGGCGCACGCGGCCCAGGTCCGCATCGAGACGGAGCGGCTGCGCAGCTCGCTGCTCAGCTCCGTCTCGCACGACCTCCGCACCCCGCTGGCCGCCATCACGGGTGCTTCGAGCAGCCTTCTCGAGACCGGGGACCGGCTGGATTCGGCGACTCGCCGCGAGCTGCTCGAAACCGTCGGGGAGGAGGCCAACCGGCTGAATCGTCTCGTGAATGACCTGCTCGACATGAGCCGGCTGGAGTCCGGCTCGGTCATGGCCCACCTGGAGTGGCATCCGCTGGAGGAGATCCTCGGTGCCGCCCTGGCCCATGTCGGGAAGATCTATCCGGATCGTCAGATTCTCACGCGGCTGCCCGACACCCTCCCGATGGTCTCCGTGGACGACGTCCTCATCGAACAGGTGCTGGTGAACCTCTTCGACAATGCGGGGAAGTACTCTCCCGGGGACACTCCCATCGAGGTGGCGGCCTGGGTCGAGGATGACGCGATCGTGGTGGAGGTGGGGGACAGCGGCCCCGGTCTGGATCCCGAGGATTTGGAGCACATCTTCGAGAAGTTCTACCGTGGCAAGCGACCACGCGGCCGCGGCGTCGGCCTCGGCCTCGCCATCTGCCGGGGATTCGTCGAGGCGCACGGCGGGCGGATCTGGGTCCAGAACCGCCCGGCGGGCGGGGCCGCCTTCCGCTTCACCCTCCCCATCACCGGCACGCCGCCGATCCCGGAGGCCGAGGATGCCTGAGCCAGAGAGACCAGCCACCCCCGATCCGGCCGCCAGTGCCGGCACGCCGGGTCCGGTAGTGGTGCTCATCGAGGACGAGGCGCAGATCCGCCGCTTCCTGCGGGCGGCGCTCATCGGGAACGGCTTCCGCCTCTTCGAGGCCGCCACGGGCGAGTCCGGCATCGTCGAGACGGCGACCCGGCAGCCCGAGATTGTCATCCTCGACCTCGGCTTGCCGGATATCGACGGCCTGGAGGTCATCCGGCGGATTCGGGAATGGAGCACGATCCCGATCATCGTCCTTTCGGCCCGGGGGCAGGAGCGCGACAAGATCCTGGCCCTCGACGCCGGGGCGGACGATTACGTCAGCAAGCCGTTCAATGTGGGGGAGCTCCTGGCCCGCATGCGGGTCGCCCTGCGTCACGCCGCGCGGCGGGCGACGGATGCCGGGGAGACGAGCTTCGCGGTAGGGGATCTGCATGTGGACTTCATAAAGCGGCAAGTCCACGTGGGGGACCGGCCTGTACATCTGACTCCCATCGAGTACCGGCTGCTGGCCACAATGGTCAAGCATGCCGGCAAGGTCTTGACGCATCACCATCTCCTCACGGAAGTGTGGGGCCCCCAGCAAGCTGAGCAGGCGCACTACCTGCGGGTCTACGCCGCCCAGCTCCGCCGCAAGCTGGAGGCCGACCCTGCGCGGCCTCGCTATATTCTCACCGAGCCGGGGGTGGGGTACCGGCTCGCCGCCGAGTAGCGGGCCCTCGCCACTTTTCAACCGGAGAATCGCATGCCGAGCTCCCTGAAGCGGATGCTCCTGGGGCGGCCCCTGAGCACGGCCGCCGAGACGCACGAGCGGCTCGGGAAGGTCTCCGGGCTGGCCGTCTTCGCCTCGGACGCCCTCTCCTCCGTCGCCTACGGCACGGAGGAAATCATGCTGGTGCTGGTGGCCGGCGGGGCCGCGGCCATTGCCTACTCGTTCCCCATCATGCTGGGGATCGTCACCCTGGTGGGGATCGTGGCCGCCTCCTACTGGCAGACGATCCACGCCTACCCCTCGGGCGGGGGCTCCTACATCGTCGCCAAGGACAACCTGGGCACGCTCCCGGGGCTCATCGCCGGCGCGGCCTTGCTCATCGATTACGTCCTCACCGTGGCGGTCAGCACCGCCTCGGGTGTGGCCGCCATCACCTCGGCCTTCCCCGCCCTGTTTCACTGGCGCGTCCTCATCTGCGTCTTCATCGTCACCGCCGTGACCGTCGCCAACCTGCGCGGGGTCCGCGAATCCGGCCGGCTCTTCACCATCCCCACCTACTGGTTCATCGCCAGCCTGGGCACGCTGCTTCTGGCCGGGGCGTATCGGATCGCCACCGGAACGGTCCAGCCGTATCCGACGGAGCACATCCAGGCCACCGAAGCCATCGGCCTGTTCCTGATCCTGCGCGCCTTCTCCTCCGGCTGCGCCACGCTCACGGGGATCGAGGCCGTGAGCAACGGCATCCCCGCCTTCCGCGCGCCGGAGCC
>JBGPQZ010000348.1:0-2818 GCA_041489335.1 Methylomirabilia bacterium | reverse complement strand
CTCCGCCGTGCTATGCCCCGCCAGCCGCGGCTCGATGCGCCGAACGCCCTGCACCACGTGATGGTGCGGGGGATCGAGCGGACCGCGCTCTTCCGGGACGAGACCGACCGGACGGACTTCGTCGCGCGCCTGGCCGCGCTGGCGGAGCAGGGGGCCTGGACGGTGTATGCCTGGGCTCTCCTCCCGAACCATGCGCATCTCCTGGTCCGCACCGGGCGGCGGTCCCTCCCGCGCAGCATGCGCTCGCTCCTCACGGGCTACGCCGGGGCCTTCAACCGCCGCCATCGCCGGGGGGGCCACCTCTTCCAGAACCGGTACAGGTCCATCGTGGTGGAGGAAGAGCCGTACCTCCTCGAGCTCGTCCGCTACCTCCACCTCAACCCCCTCCGGGCCAAGCTCACCCCGACGCTGCGGACCTTGGACCGGTTTCCCTGGACCGGCCACAGCGCCCTCCTGGGCACGAGGCCCCGCCCCTGGCAGGACACGACCACCATCCTCGCCCACTTTGGCCCCACCCGCCGCCGGGCGCTGGCCGCCTACCGGGCCTTTGTCGCAGCCGGCATCCCCCAGGGCCGCCGCCCCGAGCTCCAAGGGGGCGGGCTCCTCCGCAGCCACGGGGGCTGGGCGGGGCTCGTCGCCCTCCGCCGGGGCCGCGAGGCCTACTGGGGGGATGTCCGCGTGCTTGGGAGCAGCGCCTTCGTCGCGCAGTGCCAGCAGGCCGCCGCCCCCCGAGCCGCCGGCCGCCGCCTCCCCCTGGCGACCCTCGTCGCCCGCGTCTGCCAGCACGTCGGCCTGCCGCCCACCGCGCTGCAGGGGGGCGGGCGGACCTCCCGGCACACCCGCGCCCGCGCGGGGATCGCCTATCTCTGGACGGAGGTCCTCGGCCGCCCGGGCCGCCCGCTGGCTCCCGTGCTCGGCATCTTTCCCGCGGCGGTCTACAAGGCGGCCCGCCGCGGGGCGGCCGAGGCCGCCGCCTGGCAGCGGCTCCTCGGCCGGAAGCGTCAGGAGACATAAGATGCCACGTGCCCTATTACGGGTCCTCCATAATGCGGTTCAAACGGAATAGCTCGGGGTCGGCGGCGCGTATGGGACGCTATCTGTTCCCCAGCGTCACTCTATTGGTTGTCCACGTCCTCGGGGCAGCTGCAGAGGTGGCGGCGGCCTCGGGCATCAGCGTTGAGAGGAAAGACGCCGAACTGAGGATCGTCTGGCGCTGGTTTCACCTGGGGGGGGTGGGATACTACCTTCTGATGATCGGAATCCTGGTCACCGTCTGCTTTTTTTGGAAATTCATCGACAAAGACCTCACCAGGCGCGGCCTTGGTACAGTGGGCTTGGGCTGGGGGCTTTCCATCGTGATAATCGCGGTAATTGCTTTCTGTTCATACTTGGTTCTCCAACAGCTTTTGAACAGGACCGTTATCGAAGTGGATCGAGACCGCGTCACTGTTTCCCAGGGACCGCTGCCCAGATGGCGCGGCACCACGATCGCGACGTCCAACGTCGAGCAATTCTTCTCCGAGATGCATTCATTTCGGAGTGGTGGGGGCGGCCTTACGTTCATTCGTGGCAGCAGGACTTGGATTTACTTCCAGGCTCGCTTAAAGGAGAGACCTAGGGGGATTCCGGTCGATCAGATTCTCTTCTCGGGGGTTTTCAGGCATGAGCTGAATCCAGAGCAGGCCCTCTTCGTCGAAGAACAGATCGAGGGATACCTCGGCATTGAAGACCGGCCGGTCGGAGTCCGAGGCGAGATCCGCCGGTAGCCAGCCTTGCGATCGTATAATTTCGTGATGCCACGGACCGGACGACGGCGACTGGTTGATCGATCCCGCTGCCATGGGACCCGTTGCATCCGAACGCTCCTGGTGCTCATCGGAATGATGGACATAGGTTCTCAGACACCTTGCGCAGGAGCGTGATGGAGGAGGTCGGGCCCCTGCAATCCGCGACGTTGGTTCCCGCGCTGACTTTCTCAGTTGAGCGAGGTGAGGCTTGACGACTGTACCCTGAATGGGTACGATTGCACCCAATATGAGTACAGCGAGACCACCCGACATCGCCGCGGCCCTGTTCGGGAAGACGCGGCGGAATCTCCTCGCCCTCTTCTGCGGGGCGCCGGACACCGCCTTCTACCTCCGCGAGGCTGCCCGCGAGGCCGGGGCGGGACTGGGGGCCGTCCAGCGGGAACTCCGGCATCTCGCGTCGGTCGGAATCCTCGTCCGGACCGTCCGCGGGCGGCAGGTGTACTACCAGGCAAACCGCGCGCACCCGGTCTTTATGGAGCTCCAGGGCCTGATGCTCAAGACCGTCGGGCTGGCGGATGCCCTGCGCGCCGCGCTCGCGCCCCTGCGCGCCCGGATCGAGCGGGCGTTCGTGTACGGGAGCCTGGCGGCAGGCACCGCCACCAGCGGGAGCGATGTGGACCTCCTGGTGGTCGGGGACCTGGACGAGCTGGCGCTCCACCGGGCCATCCGGGAGGCCGAAGGACGTCTCGGGCGCACCATCAACTACAACCTGCTGACCCCGACGGAGTTCGCCCGCCGGACGCGGGCCCGGGGCGGCTTCCTCGCGCGGATTCTCGCCGGCCCCACGATTCCGGTGGTGGGGGAAGCTCATGCGGCGTGAGGACCTGCTCCGGACAGGGCGGATCCGCCGGGAGACGGTCTCGCCGGCCGAGATCCGGGAGGCGTTGAAGCTGGCGGCCCGCGATCTCCGGCTCGCGCGGAAGATCCTCCGTGAGGATGCCGACTGGGGATTCGCCGTTGCCTATAATGCGGTGCTCCAGGCCAGCCGGGCGTTCATGTTTGCCGAGGGG
>JBGPQZ010000347.1:0-2821 GCA_041489335.1 Methylomirabilia bacterium | reverse complement strand
CCCTCCGGCCGACTGCACCTCCACATCCTGCCAACGGACGCCCGCCCCCCACCCGCTCCCCAGCGCCTTCATGGCGGCCTCTTTGGCCGCCAGCCGGGCCGCGAGGTGGACGGCCGGACGGGCCCGCGCGAGACACTCCGCCTGCTCGCCGGCGGTAAACACCCGGTCCAGGAAGCGCGCGCGGTGCCGGCGCAGGACCGCCTCCACTCGCGAGACCGCCACCAGATCCGTCCCCAGGCCGAGGATCATCGCTCCATCCCGTCCCGGAGCGCCCGGCGCAACTCCCGCACCGCCTCGCCGATGCCGACAAGGGCGGCGCGCGCGATCAGGCTGTGCCCCACCTGCACCGCCTCGATCTCCGTGATCCGCGACACCGGCACCACGTTGTAGTACGTGAGCCCGCCCCCCGCGTGCACGAGAAGCCCCAGGCGGTGGGCGATCTTGGCGGCGTTCGTCAGCGCCTCGAACTCGGCGGCGCGCCCGACATCATCCGCCGCCCAACAGAACCGCCCCGTATGCAGCAGCACCAGGCTCGCCCCCGCCCGGTGCGCGGCCTTCACCTGGGTGGGCAGCGGGTCGATCGAGACCCCTGCCACGATGCCGCCCGCCTTGAGCGCCTCGATCTGGGGCAGGAGCTCTTCCCGGCGATCCTCCACGTCCAGCCCACGCTCCGCCCCCGTCCCCTCGCGCCCCTCGGGCACGAGGGTGACCATGTCGGGACGAAGGGCGAGGGCCAGCTTCAGGAACTCATCCCGCGGCGGCATCCAGACGTTCAGGATGCCGCGCACCAGCTCGCGCAGGAGCCGGAGGTCTCGCTCCTGCACGCCTCCGCGGTCGCCCCGACAGGTGATCCGGACGCCCCCGGCGCCGGCCAGCTCCGCCAGGGATGCCGCCGTGACGGGATCCGGATCCCGCGTTCCGCCTGCTTGCCGCAAGGTCACGATGGGATCCAACCCGACGAACAGCGTAGTCATCGCACCGCTCCGTAGTTAAGGCCCATCGCTCGTGGCGCGCGCCTCGTGGCTCATGGCTCTCTGCCTGGGCCTCCCATGAGCCATCAGCTATGAGCCGTTTTCCGTTCTCACCCGAGCGCCGACCGGATGGTCGAGGCGATCCGGTCGGCCAGTTCTCGAATGCGCGACTCCTCCGGCCCCTCGATCATGATCCGCGCCAGTGGCTCGGTCCCCGAGAATCGGACCAGGACCCGGCCGGCCCCCGCCAGGCACGCCTCCGCCTCCCCGATCGCCGCCTGCACCGCGGGCAGTGCGCCGAGATCCTCCCTCCGCGCCACCCGGACGTTGGTCAGCACCTGGGGGAAACGCTGCATGCAGGCCGCCAGCTCGGAGAGCGGCTTCCCGCTCCGCTGCATGGCGGCCAGGATCTGGAGGGCCGTCACCAGGCCGTCCCCCGTGGTGTTGTGCTCGGCGAAGATGATGTGCCCGGACTGCTCCCCGCCGAGGGCGTAGCCGTTCCGGAGCATCTCTTCCAGCACGTACCGATCTCCCACCGCCGTCCGGATCAGCGCAATCCCGGTCTGCTTGAGCGCCAGCTCGAGCCCGACGTTGCTCATCACCGTGGCCACCACCGTCCGCGCCGGGAGACAGCCGCGCTCCAGCATATCCCGCGCACACACCGCCAGGATCTGGTCGCCGTCCACCAAGGTGCCGCGCTCGTCCACGGCCAGGACGCGATCGCCGTCCCCGTCGTGCGCAAACCCCACCTGAGCCCGCTCGGCCAGGACCGCCCGCTGGAGGCCCTCGGGATGCAGCGACCCGCAGTCGTCATTGATGTTGAGTCCGTCCGGCGCCACGTTGAGTGGGACCACCTCGGCCCCCAGCTCTCTCAGGACCGTGGGAGACACCCGGTGGGTGGCCCCGTGGGCGCAATCCACCACGATCCGCAGTCCCCGCAGCGTGAGCGTCTTGGGGAACGAGGCCTTGGCGAACTCAATGTAGCGCCCCGCCGCATCCCCGATGCGGTAGGCCTTGCCGATGTCGTTGGCCCCGGGCCGGATCTGGTCGATGGTCCCACTTCCGATCAGCGCTTCGATCTCGGCCTCCAGGGCATCCGGCAGCTTCAGCCCGTCCGCCGAAAAGAACTTGATCCCGTTGTCTTCGAAGGAGTTGTGCGACGCGGAGATGACGATCCCGGCGTCGGCCCGGAGGCTCCGGGTGATGAAGGCGATCCCCGGCGTCGGCAGGGGGCCCACCAAGAGGACGTCTACCCCCATGGAGGTGATCCCCGCGGTCAGCGCCGTCTCCAGCATGTACCCGGTGAGGCGCGTGTCCTTCCCGATCACGATGCTGCGGCGGCTGCCGGGCGCCTTGAAGAGGTGGGCGGCGGCGCGCCCGAGCTTGACCACCGTCTCGGGGGTCATCGGCTCCTGGTTGGCGATCCCCCGGACTCCATCGGTGCCGAATAATCGCGGCATGCGATCTCTCCACTCTTTCCTGCGAAGGCCCGCGCCGGAAGCCTCCCCCCGGCCGACGGCCTAGGATTTCCTGGGCACGATCTCCACTTCCACCGTGATGGTCGTCCCCTCCAGCACACGCAGCTTCGGCCCCGCGGGCTCCAGAAGGACCCGAGTCGAGAAGGACGCCGTTTGCCCGTCCAGGCTCACCGGCGCGGTGCGCAGCCGGGTGAGCCGCGACAGTTCGCTGCGCGGTCCGGCCATCCGGACGCGGGGCGGCAGCGCGCTAAGTCGCCGCAGGAGGAACCCGTCGGGTAGGTTTCCCTCCGCGCGTGGACTCACCTCGACCTCCCGTTCCACCAGCGCCTCCAGGACGACCCGCACTCGGCGCGGCGAGACGTCCACCACCTG
>JBGPQZ010000346.1:0-2833 GCA_041489335.1 Methylomirabilia bacterium | reverse complement strand
GATCCTGGTCTGCTATCCGGGGCTCCACGCGGTGTGGGGCCATCGGGTGGCCCGCTGGCTGTGGACGCACGGGCTCAAGCTGCCGGGTCGCTGGGTGTCCCATCTCACCCGCGCTCTCACGGGGATCGAGATCCACCCCGGGGCCACCATCGGGCCCGGGTTCTTCATCGATCACGGCATGGGGGTGGTGATCGGCGAGACGGCGGAGATTGGCGCGGAGGTGACGCTCTACCATGGGGTCACCCTGGGGGGCACGAGCCTGGCAAAGGGAAAGCGCCATCCCACCCTGGAGGATCGCGTGGTGGTCGGGGCGGGCGCGAAGATCCTGGGGGCCATCACCATCGGAGCCGACAGCCGGATCGGGGCCAATGCGGTGGTCGTCAAGTCGGTCCCGCCGAACTCCGTGGTGGTGGGGGTGCCGGGGCAGATCGTGAAAAGGAGCAAGCCGCGCACGGCACAGGATGCGCCAGACCTGAACCACGCCCAGATCCCGGACGTGATCGCCGGAAAGCTCATCGCACTGGAGGCGCGACTGGAGGCGATGGAGCGGCAGGTTCTGGACGCCCGCACGGCGGCCGCCGATCCTGCGGGGACAGGTGGCGCCGGGCAGCCCGAGCGGGACTTCGCGATCTGAGGGCACGCGCACGGCCGGTCCAGGAGGATCCGGGCTGGCGGAGGGGTCCCGCTGCAAAGGTTGCGTCTGTCGGATGCGGTATGCTATAGGCAAAGCTCATACATGGACGTCCTGAGGGGCTGCCGGCGATCGTGGAGCGGATGCCGTGCGCCATTGGCTGGCAGCCTGTGGGGAAGAGGGGAGGGGCATGAGCGCGCCCGTGGGTTCCGCCGAGACGGTCGCCGTGGCCATGAGCGGGGGCGTGGACTCGTCGGTCGCGGCCGCCCTGCTGGTCCGAGAGGGGCTACGGGTCGTGGGGGTGACCCTGCGGATGTGGTCGAGTCCGCGGCGGGCCGACCCGGAGCAGCAGCTCGATAGTTGCCGCTCATCGGCCGCCGCGGACGACGCGCGGGCCGTGGCGGACCGGCTGGGCATCCCCCACCACGTCCTGGACTGCGAGGCGGAGTTCGACCGCACCGTGATCCAGCCCTTCGTGGAGTCCTACCTCAGGGGCGAGACGCCCAATCCCTGCCCGATCTGCAACGCCCGCCTCAAGTTCGGCTCGCTCCGGCTGCGGGCAGAAGGGTGGGGTGCGTCCCGTGTGGCGACGGGCCACTACGCACGCGTGGAGCAGGATCCGATCACCGGACGGTACCAACTGTGGCGCGGCGTGGACCCGCGCAAGGACCAGAGCTACTTCCTGTACCGACTGACGCAGGAGCAGTTGGCGGCCACCCGGTTTCCGGTCGGGGACCTGAACAAGAGCGAGACGAGGCGCCTCGCGCAAGAGCTGGGGCTCCCGCTGGCCGAGAAGCGGGAGAGTCAGGAGATCTGCTTCGTGCCGGGGGACTACCGCGCGTTCCTGCGCGGGCGGGCGGGCGGGGCGATCCGGCCCGGGGTCATCCGGGACACGAGCGGGGCCGTGCGGGGAGAGCATCCGGGCATCGCCTACTTCACCATCGGGCAGCGGCATGGCCTGGGGATCGGCAATCCCTCCCCCCTCTACGTGATCGCGCTGGATGCGGCGCGGGACGAGGTGGTCGTGGGGGAGGACCGGGACCTCTGGGTGCGAGAGGTGGAGGTGGATCGTCTGCACCTGATCTCGGGGGAGCCGTTCCGCGGACGACGCCCGGTGCTGGCCAAGCTCCGCTACGCCCAGCCCGCCGCGCCGGCGACGATTCATCCGATGCCCGAAGGCCGCGCCCGCCTCAGCTTCGACGAACCGCAGCGCGCGGTCGCCCCGGGCCAGGCCGCCGTCTGCTACGACGCCTCCGATCCCGACCTGGTCCTCGGCGGCGGGACGATTCGACGCAGGCTACCCGAACAATGCAGTTGAACCGCAAAGCACGCGAAGCACGCGAAGAGAACCCCAAAGATCTCAAGGGGTCCGGCGGCATGTCCCCCGTGGGGGCCAACACAATTCGGGACCGTCGCCCGAGGACGAATCCCTCTGTCTCGTCCCCCGTTGCGCTCTTTGCGAGCTTTGCGGTGAAAAATCCGGGGCTATGAACGAAGCCGCACCAACCAGGCTTTCGGGGCGAACTTCAGCGCGATTGCGCATCCTCACAACTTCCAGATCTCTCTCACGTCCTCAGCCGTGGGTCCAGCGCATCCCGCAGGCCGTCGCCCAGGAGGTTGAAGGCGAGGACCGTGATCAGGATGGCCAGGCCGGGGGTGGTGGCCACGTGCGGGGCGATGGCCAGGTAGGCCCGGCCGTCGCTGAGCATGGCACCCCACTCGGGGATGGGCGGCTGGGCCCCCAGTCCCAGGAAGCTGAGGCTGGCCGCCGTGAGGATGGCCGTGGCGATGCGCAGGGTGCAGAGGATCAGGATGGGGGCCACGGCGTTGGGCAGCAGGTGACTCAGCATGATGCGGCCATCCTGCGCCCCCATCATGCGCGCCGCCACGATGAAGTCCTGCTGCATCAGGGAAAGCACCTGCCCACGCGTTACCCGGGCGAACAGGGGCACCGAGAAGATGCCCACGGCCAGGATGACGTTCTCCAGCCCCGGCCCGATGATGGCGATGATGCAGATGGCCACCAGCAGGCCGGGGAAGGCCAACTGCACGTCCATCAGGCGCATGATGACCGTGTCCCACCAGCCGCCGTAATAGCCGGCGATCAACCCCAAGGTCACCCCGACCGTACACCCGAGCAGCATCCCCAGAAAGCCGATCCGGAGCGAAATCCTGGTCCCGTGAATGATCCGACTGAAAATG
>JBGPQZ010000345.1:0-2835 GCA_041489335.1 Methylomirabilia bacterium | reverse complement strand
GCGCGTGACGGTGAGGACGAGGCGCTCCTCGGGCTGGATGCTCCGGGTCTCCGTCTTCGGCACCCGCACGTCGATCCCGCCGAGCATCATGGGGGCCGTGATCAGGAAGATCACGAGCAAGACCAGCACCACATCCACGAAGGGCGTGATGTTGATCTCCGCCAGGGCGGGGCCCAGGCGGGATTCCCCGCCAAATTCCATCGTCTTTCCAGCCATGGCGTCTGCCGTCCCGCGCCGCGTCCCCTACAGTCCGCGGCTCGCCCGAAAGATGAGCCGCTCCGCTGTCCCCAGAAACTCGAGGGCGAACAAGTCCATCCGCGTGGCCGTGCCCTTGATTCGGTTGAGGAAGTAGTTGTACGCGATGACTCCGGGGATGGCCACGGCCAACCCGGCCGCCGTGGTGATGAGCGCCTCGGCAATGCCCGGGGCCACCGCCCCCAAGTTGGCCGACCCGGTCATGCCGATGCCGTGGAACGCATCCATGATCCCCCAGACGGTCCCGAAGAGCCCGATGAAGGGCGTGGTGTTCCCCGTGGTGGCGAGGAAGATGAGGGCCCGCTCCAGCAGGGAGATTTCCCGCAGGCTGGCATGCCGGAGCGTACGCGAGACCCGCGAGAGGAGATCGTCGGGCGGGACCTCCATGCCCCGCGCGGCCCCCTCCGCCCCCGCACCGCCCGGCCCGGGGTTCCCCTTCAGCCCGTAGTTCAGCTCGCGGTACCCCTCCCGGAACAGGGCGGCGAGCGGACTCTGCGGCAGGCGCCGGCAGTCCTCGAAGGTCGTCGCCAGGTTCTTGCTGTCCCGGAAGAGCCGCAGGAAACGTTCGTCCTGCCGGTCCACGTGGCGCAGGGCCCGCAGCTTCATGAAGATGATGGTCCAACACGCCAGGGAGAAGATCAGAAGGATGCCGAGGACGCCTTTGGCGACGACGCCGGACTGGAGGATGAGATTGATTGCGTTCATTGTGTAAGACCCATGATGGTTTTATAGCAACGCCCACAGGGCACGTCAAGGAAAACAGACGGGTTCCCGCTGTCGGCAAAGTATTGTATCACACTCCCAACGGCCCGTGGGACGATCGTTCCGGAAGATACGGTCGGCCGCTCCTTGCCCTTCCCGGGTTGCTCTGCTAGGCTGCACAGAGTGCGCCGGCACCGCGTGCGCGTCCGCCGTGCGCCATTCGGCCCCACGCCGGGAGAGGTGCGACGTGGCCGGCCCCTCAGCCTTGAGAATCGAGATGACCCCGATGCGCCTGGACCTTCGCCAGTTCCCCGGTAGCTCCGCGCTGCTGCGCGACTATCGGCACGACTTCTCGCGCCTCGCCCCATATTTCGCCTGGAATCCCCACGATCCTGCCGCCTACGCGGGCCAGGCCCTCCGCTGCGACGGCCGCCGCTACGCCTGGGAGGACCTGGGCGCGATCTTGCGCGACCAGAACGCCGGTTGGGGCGCCCCGCCGATCGTGCACCAGCGGATCGCGGCGCTCTGCGGCGGGCGCGGCCTTGTCATCCTCACCGGGCAGCAGACCGGGCTCTTCGGCGGCCCCCTCTTCACCCTCTACAAGGCGCTCACCACGCTCACCCTCGCGGAGAGCCTGGCGCGCGACCTCGGGCGGCCGGTCGTCCCGCTCTTCTGGATGGCCTCCGAAGATCACGACGTGGCCGAGGCCGATCACGTGCATCTGACCGACCGCACGGGAAGCCTCGGCGTCGTGCGCCACCACGCCTGGGCCTCGCCGCCGGGCTTCATGCCGGCGAACCTCGTCCTCGGTCCCGCTATCCATGAGACGATCGCGCAGGCCTGGGAGTTCCTTCCCCCGACCGAATTTTCTGCCACGGTGAAGGCCTCGCTCCTCGAGGCGTACGCGCCCGATCGAACGCTCGCCGACGCCTTCGCCCGCTGGATGGTCCACTTGCTCGGCGAGACGGGCTTGGTTTTGGTGGATGCCAGCGACCCCCGCCTCAAGCGCCTCGCGGCCGATGTCGTCCGCCGGGAATTGGAGACGGCGCCCGCGACCTCTTGTGCCATCCTCGAGGTCAGCCAGTCCCTTCGCGCCGGCGGATACCCGACACAGATCGAGGCCCGACCCGATGGCGTGAACTGCTTCCTGCTGCGGGACGGCCGGCGGCCCCTGGTTCGGGACGGGGCAGAGCTCCGCTTGCGGGACAGCGGCGAGCCCCTCACGCCGACCGACCTCGATCGGCTGGCGGAACGCGAGCCCGAGCGGTTCAGCCCGAACGTCGCGCTGCGCCCGATCGTGCAAGATACCCTCTTTCCTACCCTCGCCTACATTGCCGGACCGGGGGAGCTCGCCTATTTCGCCCAGCTCCGCCCGGTTTATGAGGCGTTCGGGGTCCCCATGCCCGTGATCGTCCCCCGGGCCACGCTGACGCTCCTCGAACTGCGGGCCGCGCAGCTCCTGGAGCGGTTTCACCTGGGGCTGTCCGATCTCACCCCGGACCCGGAGCAACTGGCCAGCCGCGTGCTTCGGACCCAGCTCCCCCCGGATCTGGAGACCACCCTTACCGAGGCGCGATCCGGCGTGGACGAGATCTTTCGTCGCGTGGCGGAGGCGGTCGCCGGCGTGGACGGGACACTCAAGGCCACGGCGGGCCAGACCGCCGGCCACATCCAGGGGCACCTGGATCAACTGGAGCGGAAGGCCGTCCAGGCGCTCAAGCGGCGCGAGACCGAGACGCGGCAGCAGGTTCTGCGCCTGCGCGAGGCCCTCATGCCCGGCGGCCGCTCCCAGGAGCGGGTCTTCCCCGTTCTGCCGTACCTCGTCAAGTACGGGCCGAAGCTCCTCCAGACGATCCGCGAGCACGTGGATGGCCCGGG
>JBGPQZ010000344.1:0-2848 GCA_041489335.1 Methylomirabilia bacterium | reverse complement strand
GCTGGACGTCCACGCGGCGGTCACGCTGGCCTCCCTTATCGAGAAGGAGGCGCGGCTCAACCAGGAGCGCCCCCTCGTCTCGGCCGTCTTCCACAACCGGCTGCGAGTCCGGATGCCGCTGCAGTCGGATCCGACCGCCGTCTACGATGTGGCGCGGCCGGAGCGGCGGATCTCGGCCCGAGACCTGCAGCGCAAGACCCCCTACAACACCTACGCGGTTCCCGGGCTTCCCCCCGGCCCCATCGCCAACCCCGGGCTCGCCTCGCTGGAAGCCGCGGTGAACCCCGCGCCGGTGAAGTTTCTCTATTTCGTGGCCAAGAACGACGGGTCGCATCTCTTCTCCCGGACGCTGGAGCAGCACCAGCGGGCGGTGCGGACCTATCAGGGGATCGGCCGGGGACGGTCGGGCTAGGCCTGAATCCGAAATCACGCGGATCGAGCGGCGGCGGAGTGAAAGGGAGGAACGCATGAAACGACGGACCGCACTGGTGCTCTTGGGAATGGCGGCACTCGCCTGTTCCGCCTGCGCCAGCATGCAGAGCGAGGCGGAGCGGCAGGCGATTGGCCAGATGCACTACGACATCGGGGTGGGGGCGCTGGCCGAGAACAATACCGCCAAGGCCATCAGCGAGCTCACGATCGCCGTGGAGAACGATCCAGGGAACGCCCGCTACCAGCACGCGCTGGGCAATGCCTATCTCCGGGTCGAGCAGAACGATCGGGCGATTGTGGCCTTTCGCAGGGCGGTGGAGCTGGATGCCCGATTCTCGGATGCTTACAACGACCTGGGGGCCGCCTACATGCGTCAGCGGATGTGGGGCCCCGCCATCGACGCCTTCCGCAGGGCCCTGGCGAACCCCCGCTATCTCACTCCCGAGCGCGCCTACCTGAACCTGGGGAATGCCTATCTTGCCCAGAGCCAGTACGTCGCCGCCGCGGAAGAGTTTCGCAAGGTGGTGGACATCCTCCCCCAGTCGCCGGACGGCTACTTCTTCCTCGGCCGCACGTTCCTCGCCCAAGGGAAGGCGGCCGAGGGCAGGGAGCAGCTGGAGAAGGCCATCCAGATCGACGCGGCTATTCCCATCTTCCACCTGGAGCTGGGGCTGGCCCACCTCAAGGCAGGCGACAAGGCCGCGGCGCGCGAGAGCTTCCGCCGGACGGTGGAGCTGAATCCCGTCGGGGCCGAGGGGACCGAGGCCCGGCGGCAACTGCAGGCGATCCGCTGACCGCCCCTGGCGGTCTGAGCGAAGGGGGCGAGAGGAGGGCAGGGAGCGTGGCCGGAGAGCCGACGGGCTGGGCGGAGTGGGTCGAGCGGCTGGCGCGACTCGTCCCGGGTCTTACGCGGTATCAGGACCGGGAGGGGCTCCGGGAGACCGACAAGCAGGTGCGGGTCTGTCTGGCCGGGCGGTTAGCCGAGCTCAGGCGGGACCTCGAGGCGGCGGCACGGGTGCTCACCGACGGAGGGGACCTCAGTCGCCTGCCGGCCCTGGATCGGGTGGGGCGCGTCCTCGCGCGGCTGGGGGACCAGATCCGATTTGCCAGCTACGGATACGCCGGCGTCTTCGACCTTCGGAAGATCCGCGAGACGGAGCTTTGCACCCTCCATCGGTTCGACGTGACGCTGCTCGAAGAGGTCCCCCGGCTGGGCGAGCGGGTGCAGGCCCTGGCCGAAGCCGCGCGGACGGGCGAGGCGTTTCCGGCGGCCCTCCAGGCGGCGCTCGGGGCGCTCGGGGCGCTCGAGGGAACGCTCATGGAGCGGGACAGTCTGGCGCGCGGCCTGTAGGCTGCGGGCGGGAGGCGACATGGGGATCGCACTGGAAGTCATCGAGTGGTTCGACGCGTCCGGGAAAGAGCTCGTGCAGCGGTTTCCCCCGGAAGGCTCGACGGACATCAAGATGGGTGCACAGCTCATCGTGCGCGAGAGCCAGGCGGCCGTCTTCTTCCGGGACGGCAAGGGGCTGGATGTCTTCGGCCCGGGTCGGCACACGCTCTCCACGCTGAACCTGCCGATCCTCACCAAGGTCCTGAGTCTCCCCTGGGGATTCACCAGCCCGTTCCGCGCCGAGGTCTGCTTCGTCAACCTGAAGGTCTTCACCGACCTCAGGTGGGGGACGGCCGAGCCGGTCGCCTTCAAGGACAAGGAGTTGGGGCTGGTCCGCCTGCGGGCCTTCGGCATCTTCACGAGCCGGGTCACGCAGCCGCTCCTCTTCGTGAACACGCTGGTGGGCACGCAGGGCGCGTACACCTCGGAAGCGGCCGAAGCCTATCTGCGGGAGGTGATCGTCTCGCGACTCAACGACTTCCTGGGCGAGCGGATGGAGAGCATCTTCCAGCTCCCCCGCCAGTACGACGAGATGGGCGTCGCCGTCAAGAGCCGCCTGCAGGACGACTTCCGGCGCTATGGGCTGGAGCTGATCGACCTGTTCATCAATTCCATCACGCCGCCGCCGGAGGTGCAGAAGATGCTGGACGAGCGCTCCGGCATGGCGGCGGTCGGCAACCTGGACGACTTCCTGAAGTTCAAGGCGGCCAAGGCGCTGGGCGATGCGGCCAGTGGGATGGGAGAGGCCGGCGGCGGGGCGGCTGCGGGCGGGATGGGCGTGGGTGTGGGGGCCGGGCTCGGCTTCATGCTGCCCGGGATGCTCTACCGGACCCTCTCCCCCGAGGACGCCGACCCCGCGCGCATCCGGGAGCGGGGGACGGTCCACTGCCCGGATTGTCACGCCGAGGTGCCGCTCTCGGCCCGCTTCTGCCCCGCCTGCGGCAACCAGATGGTCGTGGTCAACAAGTGTTCCCGCTGCGGGAAGAACGTCACGGCCCAGGCACGCTTCTGTCCGGCGTGCGGGGC
>JBGPQZ010000343.1:0-2856 GCA_041489335.1 Methylomirabilia bacterium | reverse complement strand
GAAGCGGAGCCACTTGCCCGCCGGCGAGATGTGGTCGGTCGTGGTCTTGCCCTTCGTCTTCACCAGCAGGGGGAGCTTCTCGAAGTCGCGGCCGTCCCACCTGGGGAAGGGTGACAGCAGGCTGAGGCGCTCACTATCCGCGGCGACGTCCACGGTGATCTGGTCGCCATCCTCGGCCGGAGCCGAATAGCCTTCGTCCCCCCCCGCGAAGCCCCGCGGAGGAAGCTCATCCCCTTGGGGTGGCGAGAAGCGGAAACCACCCTCCAACTCGCCGTGGACGGGATCGATCGCGAGGCTTCCCGCAAAGGCGTAGGCCATGACCACCTCGGGCCCGGCCAGGAAGGAGTGGGTCTCCATGATCCCGTCGTTGCGACCGGGGAAATTGCGATTGAACGAGCTGATGATGGAGTCGGCCCGGCCGGGTACGGCGTCCGAACGGTGCCACTGACCGATGCAGGGACCGCAGGCATTCGCAAGCACGGTGGCGCCCATCTTCTGGAAGAGTTCCAGGAACCCATCCCGCGCAATCGTCCGGTAGACCCGCTCCGAACCCGGGGTGACGAAGAGCGGCACCTTCGGTTTCACACCCGCGGCCAGGGCCTGCCTGGCAAGGCTCGCGGCCCGGCTGATGTCCTCATAGGAGGAATTGTTGCAGCTGCCGATGAGGGCCGCCCGCAGTTCCACGGGGTACCCCTTCTCCCGAGCCTCAGCGGCCAGCGCCGCAACGGGCCGTGCGAGATCGGGAGTGTGGGGGCCCACCACCTGGGGTTCCAGGCTGGAGAGGTCGATTTCCACCAGCTCATCGAAGCAGCGAGAGGGCTCCTGCAGGACTTCCGGATCGGCCACCAACAGGGCCCGGTTCGCGGCCGCGAGATCCGCGAGATCCTCTCGCCCGGTGCCTCGCAGGTAATCCGCCATCTTGGAGTCGAACGGGAAGATCGAACTGGTCGCGCCCAGCTCGGCTCCCATGTTGCAGATGGTGCCCTTGCCGGTGCAACTGAGGCTTTCAACGCCTTCGCCGAAGTACTCGACGATCTTGTTCGTGCCCCCCTTCACCGTGAGGAGACCGCAGAGGCTGAGGATCACATCCTTGGCCGAGGCCCATCCCGAGAGCTTGCCCGTGAGACGCACGCCGATGAGCTTGGGATGGAGGACCTCCCAGGCAAGACCGGCCATCACCTCGCCCGCGTCGGCACCACCCACGCCCACCCCCATGAATCCGAGTCCCCCGGAGTTCGGGGTATGGGAGTCCGTGCCGATCATCAGGCCACCGGGGAATGCATAGTTCTCCAGCACCACCTGATGGATGATGCCCGAGCCGGGCCGCCAGAAGCCGATGCCGTACTTCCGACCGGCGGAAGACAGGAAGGCGAAGACTTCCCGGTTCTCCTCGAGTCCTCTGGGAAGGTCCTTGGCGGCTCCGTCCCGCGCCTGGATCAAGTGATCGCAATGGATGGAGCTCGGAAGCGCGACACGCTTGCGACCCGACTGCATGAACTGGAGGAGGGCCATCTGCGCCGTGGCATCCTGCATGGCCACCCGATCCGGGCGGAGCACGAGCATCGCCTTCCCGCGCTCCCAATCCTGGGCCATAAGATCGTCCGCGTGGGACACCAGGATCTTCTCGGCGAGGGTCAGCGGGCGACCGAATCGCGCCCGGGCCTGAGGGACGGCTTTCTCCATCCGTTCGTAGAGGGTCTTCGCCAGCTCGAACGTCATTGGGGCTCCCGTACTGAGGATGAGCTTGACGTGCGGGTCAGGTAGATGCCGGTGAAGATGCCGCCGGCGCCGAGGATCTGGCCCAGTGTCGGCGTCTCGTGGAGGAGCGGCCAGGCGATGAGGAGCACGATCACCGGCTGGAAGTTGGAGTACGTCGCGGTGCGTGTCGAGCCGAGCTTCTCGACGCCGCGGTACCAGAAGATGAAGGCGAGCACGAGGGCGAAGACCGACGAGTAGGCGACCGCGCCCCAGCCGGCGAGGGGGACCGCAGCGAGGTCGCTGCGGAGCACCGAGGGGAGGCCGATGAGGACGATGGGCACGGCGCCGATGGCTATCGTCCAGGCGGTGGCGGTGACGGCGCCGTAGCGGTCCACGAGCGGCTTGCTGCCCACGGTGTAGGCGGACCAGCAGATGGTGGCGAAGAGGATGAGGAGGTCGCCGCCGAGCCCTGCGCCGAAGCCGACCTCCTTGCCGCTGCCGAGGACGACGCTGGCGAGGCCGGTGGTGGAGACGAGGATGCCGGCGATGACGCGGCCGCGGATGCGCTCGTGACCGCGCAGGTGGCTGAAGAGCGTGGTGTAGATGGGGCCGGTGCCCATGATGAGGGAGGCGTTGCCGGCACGGGTGAGGGCGAGGCCCTCGATGAACGACACCTGGTAGACGGAGTTGCCGAGGATGCCGAGGGCGGCGAGGCGCCACCAGTCGGCGCGGTCGGGCGTGCGGCGGCCGAGTTGGCGGGCTACGAGGGCGATGACGGCGCCGCCGATGGCGAAGCGGAACGCGTTGAACGCGAGCGGCGTGAAGACCGCGAAGGCCGCCTTCACCACGATGACGTTGATGGCCCAGATGAGGGACATCAGGAGGAGCAGGGCGTCGGTAGTGGTGAGCCGGTGGGCGGGGCCCGGGGCCTGGGCGGCGGCCCTGCCGGGTGCGGCGGCGGCGCTGGTGGGCGAGGTCATGCTGAGGGAAAGCTAACGGGCGGGGGGGCCGGCGTGATGCCGGCCCCTCTCGTCAGCAGGTTCTTCCGCCCTGCCCCGACCTGCTAGGGCAGCCGGATGGACACGCGGGTATAGACGTACCGCCCGTTGTAGCCGAACGGCGATGCCGCGGCCCACGGGAAGGTCCCGTAGTTCGAGT
>JBGPQZ010000342.1:0-2856 GCA_041489335.1 Methylomirabilia bacterium | reverse complement strand
GATAGGCGAAGGCGACGTTGGTTTCGAGGCTGCCGAGGTAGTGGACGACGACGGTCAGGACGGCGAGGTCGACGAGGATTTGCGCCCAGAGGCTCGCCTTCCCACCGTCGGGGGCGGCCGAGCGCGCGAGGTGGCGGGCGTGGTCGAGGTACTCGGCCCGGAGACCGACGGGCCGGCGCCCGGGACGCCGGTGGTCGTGGATCCGGCCATCAACTGCAGCCGGTGTCGATTCTGCGCGGCCGGCGATCCCAACTTCTGCGAACAGCTCCGCTTCTTCGGCAGCCCGCCCACCCCCGGCGCGCTCCAGGAGTACATCACCCACCCGGCCCGCCTCCTGCTCCCGCTGCCTCCCGGGATGCTCGCCTCGGTCGGGGCAGTCATCGAGCCGCTGGGCGTGGCCGTCCATGCCGTGGACCTGGCACACCTGGCGGTCGGCGACACGGTCGCGGTCTTCGGTTGCGGGCCCATCGGCTTGATGGTCGCGCGGGTGGCGCAGCTCGCAGGGGCCCGGGCCGTCTATGTCACGGAGCCCCTGCCGCACCGGCGCGCGCTGGCTCCACGCTTCGGCGCGGCCGCGGCCTTCGATCCGGCGGCAGAGGATGTGGGGGGGAAGATCAAGGCGGAGACCGGCGGCTTGGGCGTGGGCGTGGCCATCGAGGCCGCCGGGAGCGAGCAGGCCACGGTGCAGGCGATCCAGGGGCTCCGCCCGGGCGGCAGGCTGGTCCTGCTCGGCTACTGGAAGCGGGATCAGGTGACCATCCCGGGGATCACGGCCATGCGTAAGGGGTTGACGGTCCGGTTCGTGCGGCGGATGAAGAACACCTTCCCTCGGGCGATCGCCCTGGCCCGCCAGGGGCTGGTGGACCTACCGGCGCTCATCACGCACGAGTTCCCCCTGGGTGAAGTCGCGGAGGCGTTCGTGCGCGCCGAGCGGCGGGGCCCCGACGTCGTCAAGGTCGTGGTCCGGCTGTAAGACGCGCCGGAGTGAGCCCACACGCAGATGCCTGCGAATCGCAGCTTGACCCCCGGCAACGGGTTATTCATTATGGGGACCGTCAAACCTGGATGCCTGCCCCCGGGGGGCGGCGGAGGCGTGTGTGCATCCCTTCCTGATCCGGGCGGTCCTCTTCGATTTCGACGGAGTGCTGGTGAACAGCGAGCCGATCCGGTTCCAGGCCGGGGCGAAGGCGCTGGCCGAGATTGGCGTTCCCCTCACGTGGGAGGGGTTCGTCAAGACCTGGCTCGGGCGGACGGACGAGGCGGCGCTCGCCGACATCCTGGGAGCCCGGTTCGGCGCCGACGGGAAGCGGGTGATGGAGCGGCGGAACGCGCTCTACGAGGAGCGGCTGGATGACGTCATGCCGTTCCCCGATGCGGCCCAGCTCGTCCGGGGGACCCCTCTCGACATTCGGCTGGGCATCGCCACCGGGTCGCGCCGCGTGGAGGTGGAGGGCATCCTCTGGCGCGCGGTGCTGACCGAGAGCTTCCAGACCCTGGTGACGGTGGAGGATTATGGGCGCGCCAAGCCGGCGCCGGACCCGTTCCTCACGGCCGCGCGGCTGATGAAGGTTCCCCCCGCCACCTGCCTGGTCATTGAGGACAGTCCGGCGGGCGTCGCCGCCGCGCTGGCGGCAGGGATGCCCGTGGTGGCTGTGAATCGCAGCCGGGGTGACCGCGCGCTGGACGGAGCGACCTGGCGGGTCGCCACGCTGGATCAACTCAGCGTGACACCCCGAGGGGAAGTGGTGGTGCAAGAGATCGTGCAAACGAGGGGGTGACCATGAAGATTCGCAATCCGTACCGCGACCTGCCCCAATGGTTCCGCGGCAACACCCACACGCACTCGACCCTGTCGGACGGCGAGTGGCCCCTGGAGAAGGTGGTCGCCTACTACCGGGATCGAGGTTATGCCTTCCTGGCCGTGACGGACCACGACGCGTTCACCGATCTCAGTCCCTTCACCACCCCGGAGTTCCTCGCCCTCTCCTCGGACGAGGTGACGGTCCGCGGCCGGGAGCACCTCGTGGGGCTCGGCCTCACGGGCCCGATCGCGCCCTTCATGGACCACCAGCGCACCCTCGACGCCATCGCCCTGCAGGGCGGTCTCGCCGTCATCGCGCACCCCAACTGGTCCTCGCTCAGCGTGGAGCGGTGCCTGGCCCTCTCCGGCTACCACGCGGTCGAGATCCTCAACGTGGTCTGCCACTACCTCGAGTACAACGGGTTTGCCCTGCAGTATTGGGATCAGCTGCTGCGGCGGGGGGTGCGGACCTGGGGGATCGCGGCCGACGACGCGCATCGTATCCCGTATGAGGGGGCGAAGGCGTGGGTCATGGTGAACGCCGACCGCTTGACCCCCGCGGACGTGCTCGAGAATCTCGGTGCGGGGAACTTCTACTCCTCCACCGGGCCGCACTTTCAGCGGTTCGAGGCCACCGACACCACCGTCAGGGTCTGGTGCTCGCCGGCCATCGAGATCCGGTTCATGACCGGCGACGTCAATCCCGCCTCGCGGGCGCGCGGCGAGGCGCTGACGCAGGCCGAGTACGCCCCCCGACCCGGCGACCTCTACGTGCGGGTCGAGGTGGTGGACGCCCAGATGCAGAGCGCCTGGAGTCAGCCCTTCTTCATCGACCCCGACTGGCGGCCGTAGTGCCGGCCGCCGGTCGGGCTCCTGATTCCATCGGCCCTGCCCGCCACTCAAAAATCACTTGATGTCGTAGCTCAGTGAAAATGTCCGCTTAACAGCTCAGTGAAAATGTCCGCCCCCACCTCGCGCGCCCAGCGGAGTGGCGCGGGGCGGGGGCGGTTCACCGGCGCTTCCGGGCGCGAAGTTGGCCGGGGTCCGGCGGGGCG
>JBGPQZ010000341.1:0-2869 GCA_041489335.1 Methylomirabilia bacterium | reverse complement strand
TGTATGATACCTTAGCCCGCGGCATACAGAAAGCTCATTCTCCCCCACTATCGTCGAGACGCTATGCAGTGTGGAGATCAACGGGGATTATCGACGGGAGACTCCCGAGCCGGTTCGTTCCTTTGGCAATCGGTTGCCCGGGGCTCGGATTCCCCCTTCACGCGGCGGTAGATCGTCCGGGTGGCGATGCCCAGGAGCTTGGCGGCGAGGGTCTTGTCGCCCTTGGTGTAGCGCAGCGTCTCTTCGATGAGGCGATCTTCCGCCTCTTCCAGGGGTGTGCCGATCGAGATCACCAGATGGCGCGCGGCCTGCTCGCTGCCGGTGAGCGTCTCGGGGAGGTCTGCGGGCGTGATGAGGGGCGAGCGGGTGAGGACCACGGCCCGCTCGATCACGTTTTCCAGTTCGCGCACGTTCCCCGGCCAGGCGTAGGTCTGCAGGACGTCGAGCGTCTCTTCGGCAAACCCGGCGATCGCCTTCGCGTTCTTGGCCGCGTGCCGACGGAGAAAATGCTGCGCTAGGAGCGGGATGTCCTCCTGCCGCTCGCGCAGCGGCGGGAGCTGGATTGCGATCACATTCAGCCGATAGAAGAGGTCCTCCCGGAATCGCTTCTCGCGCACCCGGGCGGCAAGGTCCGCGTTGGTCGCCGCCACCAGCCGGACATCCACCTTGATCGTACGCGTGGCACCCAGCCGCTCGAATTCTCCCTCCTGAAGGACGCGCAGGAGCTTCGCCTGCATGGCCGGGGTCAGCTCGCTGATCTCGTCCAGGAAGAGGGTCCCACCATCCGCCAGCTCGAAGCGGCCTTCCTTGCGCGTCACCGCCCCGGTGAAGGCCCCCCGCTCGTAGCCGAACAGCTCCGACTCCAGGAGCGTCTCCGGCAGGGCGGCACAACTCACCTTGATGAAGGGCCGATCCCGCCGGGGACTCCCATGATGGATGGCGCCGGCGATCAGTTCCTTGCCCGTCCCGCTCTCCCCCTGGATCAGGACCGTGGCGGCGCTGGGAGCGACCTGGCTCACGAGATCCAGCGTCTTTCGCATGACGGGGCTCGCCCCGATGATCTGCCCGGTCTCCTGCAGCTCGTCCAATTGCTGCTGGAGCCTGCGGTTCTGCAGCACCAGCCCCTGCTTCTCGGCGGCGCGCCGGATCGTGCGCTCGAGCTGCACGCGCTTGAATGGCTTGGTGATGAAGTCGTAGGCCCCCTCCTTCATGGCCTCGACCGCGTCTTCCACGGTCCCGTGGCCGGTGATCACGATCACCTCCACGTCCGGGGCGAGGGTCTTGGCCGCGCGCAGGAGCTCCTGCCCGCTCACCTTCGGCATCTGGAGGTCGGCCAGCAGGATGTGGACCCCGCCGCCCCGGAGCCGGTCCAGGCCGGCCTGGCCGTCTTCGGCCAGCACCACCTCGTACCCCAGCTTTTCCAGCGTCCGGGACAAGGCCTCGCGGATGGCCGCGTCGTCGTCCACCACCAGGACCCGAATCACGGTCTCGCCTCTGGTCATCGGTTGTGCCCCTCGTCCGGAACAGGAAGGCGCAGGCGGAAGCTGGTGCCGCCGCCCGGTGCGTCCTCGCAGGCGAGCGTCCCGCCGTGGTCCACGGCGATCTGGCGCGAGATGGCCAGGCCCAGCCCGGTCCCGCCCTCCTTGTTCGTGTAGAACGGCTCGAACACCTTCTCCCGATCCTCCGCCGGGATCCCTATCCCCGTGTCGGTGACGGTCACCTCCAGCCACTCCCCGATTTCAGATTGCGGATTGCGGATTGCGGATTGGCGGGCCGACTCCCCTTCCGTCGATTCCGCATTTCGCATTCCGCATTCCGCAATTCCCGTGATCGCTCGCAAGGTCACGGTGAGCGTCCCGCCCTCGGGCATGGCCTCGGTCGCATTCCGGATCAGGTTGAGCAGGGCCCGGCGGATCTGTCTCGCATCCAGGCGGAGCGACGGCATTTTCTCCTGGATCTTCACGACGAGATCCACCTTCCGGGCGCGCAGCTCCTCGCGGACGAAGTCCGTCAACTCCTCGATGACGGGTGAAAGCGTCGCGATCTCCAGCCGGGGCTTCGGGAGGCGCGCGAAGCGCAGGTACTCTTCGGTGACCGTGCTCAGGACGTCCACCTGTGACCGGATCGCCGTGACGAGGTGCGCCGCCTCGACCCGACGCTCCGCGGGCAGCGACGCCAATTCGTCGTCCAAGAGCTCGACGTTCAGGCTGATGGAGCTGAGCGGGTTGCGCACCTCGTGCGACACCTTGGCGGACATCTGGCCGATGGTGGCCAGCCGCTCCGACTGCACCAGCCTGGCCTGCGCCGCCTGCAGCGCTTGGTAGGCGCGCTCCAGTCGCGTTTGATTCTCTTGCAGACTCCGATTGAGCTCTTCCGCCCGGGCCCGCGCCAGCCGCTCCCGCTGACTGAGGTATCCGAGCGACCCGCCCAGGAGGAACAGGGTTGCCACGCGGGCGATGAGGTGCTGCCACTCGCCCCCTCCGGCATCCCCGACGGCGGCCACCGCGTAGAGGGCCCCCGCCGCGCCCGCCGTCGAGAGGCCGATCCCCAGGCTGAAGTGTGCGGCAGCCAGGGCCACGAGAAGATAGAACAGCAGGTAGAAGTGGCTGTGGAGGCCCCCGCCGAACCAGACGAAGAGCGAGACGAACGCGAGGTCGAGCCCCACGCTCCCGAGCAGGATCGCCCGGAGCCGCGTCGGCCACGTCGCGATCGTTACGAAGAGGCTGACCTTGTAGGCCACAAAGCCCCAGGCCAGGCTGCCGAGGTAGGGCTGATGCTCCGGGGGATGCGGGATGAGGAGGACGGCCACCATCCCCCCGAGCATCGCGAGCGCGCGGAGGACGACGAAGCTTGATTCCTCGGTGATCCA
>JBGPQZ010000340.1:0-2927 GCA_041489335.1 Methylomirabilia bacterium | reverse complement strand
GAAGGCGGGTGAGAGTCATGTGCGGTTTCCCGGTGCCCTCTGCGCGGACGGTTCGCGGTCCGCGTTTCACCACAACGCTGACAGGCCCACGACCATTGGCGTCATGAGTGCCGTCACGCATCCTCATCCAGACGAAAGCCGACCGCTCTTCCTCCCGGGCGGAGCCGCCTCGGCGTTTCGTCGCGCATGGGGCCGGCGCCTCCGACGAATCTTCCGCTTGACCCTTCCGACACTCTGCGTGGCCTTGGTCCTTACCCTGACCCTTGGCTCGAATTGCCCGGTGGAGTCCCAGACCGCGCCGCCGCGACCCTTCACGCTGGCCCAGGCCGCGCCCGGCGCGGGGCAGGCGGGGGCGGACTTCGTCCAGGGGGACTACTGGGCTCTGGTCATCGGCGTCAACGAGTACCCCAACCTCCCACCCGGCAAGCAGCTCATGGCTGCCAGGCCGGGAGCCGATGGGCTGGTCCGCGTCCTGCGCAGCCGCTACGGGTTCGCCCGCGAGCAGATCAAGACGCTGTACGACAGTCAGGCGACCCGCGGCGGCATCGTGCGGCAGCTCCGTGACCTCAGACAGACGGCGGGCCAGGACGACAGCATCATCATCTACTTCGCCGGCCACTGCCAGGCCGACACCCAGTCGAAGGATGTCTGGTGGCTCCCCTCGGACGCGCAAGAGGACGACGTCACCTCCTATCTGTCGCTCAGCGACCTGCCGGCCATCCTGGGGGGGATCCCGGCGCGCCACCTCTTCCTGGTGGCGGACTCCTGCGTGCCGGACGAGATGGTCGGTGTGAACCGGATCGTGGGGACGCCCACGGTGCAGGAGGTCTACCAGAAGCGCTCCCGCTGGCTGCTGTCGTCGGGGTCGGTCTTCCCGGTGCCCGAGGGCGGGCAGCGCCGCGCGGTGCCGAGCGCCTTCACGGCCACGCTCCTCAAGAACCTGGAGGAGAATCAGGGCGCCTACCTCACGCCGCCCCACCTGATCGCCCTGCTGGCGAAACAGTTGCCCGCGGCGGCGATCCAGGCCATGAAGAGCGGCCCGATCGCCGGGGTGGGGGACGACGCCGGCCTGTTCAGCTTCCGGCTGGATGGGGCGACGCCGACGCCGGACCTCCGCGTCCCCTCGCTGGAGGATCCGCGCCTGGCATCGCTCCGGGGACAGATCGAGGCCACCGAGCGGTTGGTGGACCTGCCGCAGGACGTGAGGAATGCGGCGGCGGCCTCGCTCAAGGGGAAGCTCGAGGCCATCGAGAAAGAGATCCAGGCCAAGAAGGATGCGGAGGCCCGGCGCGCCGAGGAGCAGCGCCTAGCCGCGCTCCGCGCCCAGCAGCCTCAGCCGGGCGGCCCCACGCTGGAGGCGCGCGTCACGAAGCCGGTCGTCCCGCCCCCCACGGTCGCCCCGCCCAAGCCTGAGGACCTGACTCCCATGATTCCCATAGCCGCCGGTGAGTTCCTCATTGGCAGCACGACCGGCGGGAACCCGGACGAGATGCCGCAGCGCCGCGTCACGCTGGACGCGTTCTCCATCGACAAGTTCGAGACGACGGTCGGCCGATTCGCCAAGTTCCTGCAGGCTTCGGGGGCGGACGCCCCGGAATACTGGAACATGGTGAACGTCCAGACGGACGGCGAGTTCCCCGTGGTTGGCGTGGACTGGGATCAGGCCCAGGCCTACTGCAAGTGGGCCGGCAAGCGGCTCCCCACCGAGGCGGAGTGGGAAAAGGCGGCGCGGGGTACGGATGGGCGGATGTATCCCTGGGGCAATACGGGGCAGCCCCAGCAGATGGCGAATCTCGGCAAGGGAGGCACCTTCGGCTACGGCAAGAGCCTCACGAAGGTGGGAAACTACGAGTCAGGCAAGAGCCCGTTCGGCGTCTACGACATGATCGGCAACGTCTGGGAGTGGGTCGCGGACTGGTATGACAAGTCCTCCTACCAGGGCATGCCGGACAAGAATCCGAAGGGGCCGGAGAAGGGCGAGCAAAAAGTGATCCGCGGCGGCTCCTGGGCGAGGGTGCCGCTGGTCTCGCGCGCGGCCGCCCGGAACCGGGCCGCGGCCTCCAGCCAGACCACCAGCATCGGCTTCCGCTGCGCCAAGGACGGGGCGTAGGGGCAGAGGACAGTAGGCAGAGAGCAGTAGGCAGAGGGCAGAGGGTAGTAGGCAGAGGGCAGAGAAGGACAGGGGGCAGAGCGGCGTGGGTCGCTCTGCCCCCTTCTTATTCCGTTTGGGGCTAGGAGCCCTGGGTGCAGCGGAAGCCCAGCTTGTCGTTCTTGCTGGTCGGCGACAGGAAGTCCCGAACGGTGGTCCGCAGGAAATCCGAGTCGCCCAGCCAGGAGCCCCCGCGCGTGACGCGGGAGCCGCCCGCCGGCGCGGCCTCCCGCCCGTCGGTGGCCACGTACGGGTAGGGCTTCTCCAGCGAGGCGGTCCACTCCCAGACGTTGCCGGCCATGTCCAGCACCCCGAAGGGCGAGGCGCCGCTGGGATAGGTTCCCACCGCGGCCGACGTGGCGCTCCCCTTGTTGCCGCGGAAGCGCGCGCGGTTGGCGTCCCACTGGTTGCCCCACGGGTACTTGCGGCCCTCCGCCCCGCGAGCCGCGAACTCCCACTCCGCCTCGGAGGGGAGGCGCTTGTCCGCCCAGCGGCAGTAGGCGAGGGCGTCGTTCCAGGTCACATTGGCGACCGGATGGTTGCTGCCGCGGTTCCGGAGCTGCTCCCAGTTGCCCTGCGGCCGGTGGCCCGCGCCCTGGACGAACTTGGCGAACTGGTCGAACGTCACCTCGTGCTGGTCGACCCAGAAGGCCTTCAGCGCCACGCTGCCCGTCGGCCGCTCCGCCGGGTCACCATCCCCGAAGGTGTCGCCCATGGTGAAAGAGCCGGCCGGGACGAAGACCATCTCCACGTCGTCCTTGCCCCGCTTCTGGACCGT
>JBGPQZ010000339.1:0-2962 GCA_041489335.1 Methylomirabilia bacterium | reverse complement strand
TCTCATTGAAGAGGGCATCCAGGCATGGTTGACACGGCAGTGGTGGTGTGCCCGGCGGGGGGTCTCCCGGAGGCGAATCTCCTCGAAACGGTGCGGGTGGCGGGCCTCTCCCTCCTGACCCGGGTCCTCCTCACGGCACGGCATGCGGGGATCGCGCGGTTCATCGTGGTGGCCTCCGGCGACCAGCAGACCTCCCTGCGCGCGGCGCTCGGCAGAGAGGGTCGTTTCCACGAACCGGTGGAATGGCAAGAGCCCGCGACTGACCCGAGGCTTCCGTCGGGGCGATGCCTGGTCCTGCTGCCCTCGGTTGTCCTGACGGCGAATGCCCTACGGATGTGGCTGGGACAGGCGCCGCAGGCCGATGGGATCATTTCCTCCCAGGGGGCGGGGGGTGGCCCCGTGCTCGTGCCGGCCGATGCCTTGGGTGCCTGCGTCGAGGCCGCGGGCAAGGGCATCGAGGGCCTGGCTGCGTTCCTGCGGCGGACGGCGAACGAGGGGCGGCTGACCTGGCATCCCTGGGATGGCCTTCCGCCGCTTTCCGTGCGGTCGGCCGCCGACGCACCGGCCGTGGAGCGGGCCATGCTGAAGGCCCTGCGGACGCCCGAGGACGGGCCGATCGTGGACCGGTACGTGAACCGGACGGTCTCGGGCCCCCTCACGCGCCTCCTCGTCCGCTCTCCCATCACGCCGAACCAACTCACCCTGGTCAGCCTGCTGACGGGCCTGCTCGCGGCCTGGGTGCTCGGGCACGAGGGATGGTGGCTCTCCCTCCTCGGGCTGGCGCTGTTCCAGTCGTCGGTGATTCTGGATCATTCGGACGGGGAGGTGGCCCGCCTCACGTTCCAGTTCTCCCCGCTGGGGAAATGGCTGGACAACTGGAGCGACCATGTGGTGGACCTTACCATCATCGCCTGCCTGGCGCGGCGCGTCTCGGCGAGCATGGGCCTGGCCCGGGTCGTGGGCCTCGGCCTGGCCGCCGCCGCCGGCGTGACCGGGTCCTTCCTCGTGGTCTTCTTCTGGACGCTGCGCGGGGGAACGGAGGGTGCCGGTGCCTCCTCGCGACGCGCCGCCGATACGCTGATCTCCATGGCCAACCGCGACGGCTTCTGCCTGGCGTTGTGGGCCACGGTCCTGATCG
This sequence comes from Methylomirabilia bacterium, assembly GCA_041489335.1. Lineage (GTDB taxonomy): Bacteria > Methylomirabilota > Methylomirabilia > Methylomirabilales > 2-02-FULL-66-22 > 2-02-FULL-66-22. Next base: position 1,824 of record JBGPQZ010000339.1, on the reverse strand, counting down.
GTCGTCCCGCCTGGTTCCTCTGGACCCTCGCCCTCGGCTCCAACCTCTACTGGCTGGCGTGGCTCGTCCTGTGCGGTCTGCCGTCTCGGGCGAAGGCCGGCGAGGTCGGCCCGGGGATCACCGGAGCGTAACCAGGCGGGTGGGCTGGCAGCGTAAGCAGCGAGGAAAAGTCAAAAAAGCCCCAACGTCCCCTAGCCGAGGGGGGACGTTGCGTTAAATGTCATACAACTCACGATGCCAACCTCTTGATGCAAGGTCCCTTCTAGTGTCTCCGGCTGGCCGCGCGGTGCCGACCAGGCCGAATGGCCGCTACTGGTTCCCGGATGCGGGGGTGGGGCGGTGGCGGTCGATGGTGCGGACGGTGATGACGTGGAAACGTGATTCGCGCAGGACGACGATAGTGAGTTCCTGGCCCACTGTCGTCTTCCAGATCTTCCGGTAGAAGTCCTCCTGGCTTTCCACCCTTTCCCCGTTCACCCGCACGATCACATCGCCCCGCTCGAAGCCCGCCTCGATCGCCGGGCTCACCGGTGAGGCGCCCACCACCATCAGGCCCTGCTCTGCGGGGACCGTGTACAGGCCAAGCCAGGGGCGGGGCCGACGGCTCTTGACGCGCCCCTCCGTGATCAATTCGCTCTGGGCGGCGCTGAAGTACTCGATCGGGATGGCGAGATTGACGTGCGGCGGCTCCCCGAGCCTGAGCGACGTGACCCCGATGACTTCCCCCTGGGCGTTGATGAGGGGACTGCCGCCGAATGCGGGGTTGGAGGGGGCCACGATGAGGGCCCGGTCGAGCATGTACTCCCAGTAGCCCGCGAAGCTCTTGATCTCCCGGATGCTCCCCTGCGTCACCACGAGGTCGTTGTCGCTATCCACGCCGATGGTGGCGGTGGCGTCGCCGACGGCGGCCTTGGACGAATTCCCCAGGACGGCGGCGGGCCACGGGCCGTCCCCCTCCAGCTTGACCACACCGATTCCGCTCTCGAAGTCCTGCCCGACCAGCCGGGCCGGCACCACGCGCCCGTCCCGCAGCGAGACCTGGATGATGGCCGCGTCGGTGACGACGTAGCCCACCGTGAGGACGTACCCCGCAGGGTCGAAGATCACGCCGCTCCCCCGGCGGATCGGTCCGAGGGTGAGCACGGAGGGCCGGTCCAGGGGGATCTTCGCCTGGATCCCAACCACGGCAGGAATCACCGACTGGAGGAAGGCGGGAAGCGTCGCCTGTCCGCCAGGCGCTGCCGGCGGCGGCTGATCCCTGGGAACGACGGCGGGCAGGGTGGGGATGGCAATGGCGGCGACGAGGGTAAGAATTGACGCGATCATGGCACCCTCCCTAAAGAGATTCTACCCGATCAGGGCGGCCGATGCCAGATGGCGCCAGCGGATGGGGGGGCCGGCGGGAATCGTTCCCGCCTTCGAAGCAGGCTGCGCCGCCTGGGGCGATTCCCGGTGTGTGCCGTGCCGTGGGTCGTCGCCTGCGCCGCGCGATGTGCGATCCGGGCGTCACGCCGGCGGATGGGAGGGTGGCTCCGAAGGCGGCTTGGGAGCCGACGGCCGGGCGGCGCGCAGGGCGTCCATCTCTCTGGCCTGTTGCCGGAGGCGCCGCCGATCCCGGATCCAGCTGGGGAGGCCGAGGAGCGAGGCGCAGACCGCGCCCAGCGCCGCGGCCACCAGGATGACGACGACGAGGGAGGTATCCACCGACCAGAAGCCAAAGCGGATGGCCACCGGCGCGGCGTTCTGGAAGCCACCGCCGCGTTGCACGAACACCGCCACCGCGATCTGGGGGTCTTCAAACGGGGCGAAGCCCACGAACCAGCC
>JBGPQZ010000338.1:0-2975 GCA_041489335.1 Methylomirabilia bacterium | reverse complement strand
TCGTGGAGAACGCCGGCGTCGAGGGCTCCATCGTGGTCCAGAAGGTGAAGGACGGCACGGGCGCCTTCGGCTTCAACGCCGAGACCGAGGAGTACGAGGACCTGATGGCGGCCGGGATCATCGACCCCACCAAGGTCACCCGGGTCGCGTTGCAGAACGCCGCCAGCATCGCGGGTCTCATGGTGACCACCGAGTGCATGATCACCGAGATCCCCGAGAAGGAGAAGACCCCGCCGATGCCCCCGCACGGTGGCGGTGACATGTACTAAGCCGACGACCGAAGGCGGTCGGTGCTTGCACGGCGCCGGAGTCGCAACCACCTGCCGATCCAGAAGCGGCTCCGTTGACATAGAGGCCCCGGGCGGTGATCCCGCCCGGGGCCTTCTGCTTCCCCAGGCCAAGGACCGAAGGACTGATTGATCCGCAGATTACACAGATTACGCAGATTGCCAGAGGCGGATTGACCGCGTCCCGGCCCGATGATACAGTGCGGGGGAGAGGCTCCACATGAGCGGGAGAGCGTGCATCCCCCTGCGCGTGGAATGTTACTCGGGCTATCGGGCGGACGAGCGGCCGGTGGCGTTCTGGCTCGGCGAGCGGCGGGTGGTCGTCCGCGACATCCTCGACCGCTGGGTCGGCGAAGATCACGCCTACTTCAAGCTGGACGGGGACGACGGGGCGCGCTACATCCTGCGGCGGGATGATCGCCGGGATGCGTGGGAGTTGATCCTCATGGAGATCCAGACCGCCCCGGGTCGGGAGGTTCCGCATTGATGCGACGGGCGCGTGGCTTCTTTCTCGGAGAGGTTCTCCTCGCCCAGGCCGTTCCCGGCTTCCTGCTCTCTGTCGGCTGGACGATGATGTACGAGGTCTACCACGACGAGGGCTCCTATTACACCACCCTGATGCAGGAGATCCTGGGGGGCGATGGCTTCTTCCCCTACTTCCTGGCCTCGGCCATCCTCATGGCCTTCCCCGTGGGCATGGTGCTCGATTCGATCCGTCAGGCGGTGGGCGAAACCTGGCTGGGGCTTCCGCGCCTCCCAGGCGTCCCGCGCACACCCGCCCGATCTCCCCTGGACTGGATGCGGGAGACCCCCTTTCCCCCCGACCGGCTCGCCGAGCGCTACGCCCTCTACCGGCACGTCTGGCTGAGCCTGCTCATCCCTGCCAAGGCGTCGGGGAACCTGGCCTTGGTCATCTTGATCTTCCTCGCCTGGTTTATGGTCAAGATCTTCCGCATGAGCGGCTGGTACGTCTTCTCGCTGGCCTTCATCATCGGGACACCCCTCGTCGGGCTCGGCCTCGTCTTCGCCTTGCTGGTCCGGTACGCGACCGGTCTGCGGGAATTCCATCGGCTGGTCCAGGAGTCCATTTTCCCCAGACCGGAGCCGGCGCCCCCGCCGGCGCCCGCCCCCGGCGCCACCCTGGTCCCATGATCCCGCGGGCGGTTCCGGCCGAAGTCGTGCTCGAATGTTCCGCCTCGGGGCCAGGACGCACCTCTCCCCTTGACAGGGTCGGGGTGCCGACGTAGCATTCCGCGCCGTTGTCCGAACACCACCGGCACGGCCACTCATGCTTCTTCAGCGCTATCGCGCGCGCTGGCAGCAACAGGAGGTCGCACGATGCGCGTCGTCATTGTCGGATGTGGACGTGTTGGCTCGCAATTGGCTACCGCGCTCTCGGCCGAACGCCACGAGGTGGTAGTCATCGACAAGAGCCCCCTGTCGTTCTCCCGGCTCTCCCGGGAGTTCACCGGGCGGATGCTCACCGGCGTGGGCTTCGACCGGGAGACCCTGCAGAAGGCCGACATCGAGGCCGCCGATGCCCTGGCGGCGACCACGGACAAGGACAACGTGAACATCGTGGTGGCCGTGACCGCCAAGGAGACCTTCAAGGTTCCGCACGTGGTGGCCCGGATCTACAACCCCCAGGCCGCCGAAATCTATCGGCGGGAGGGGATCCCCACCGTCACCCCGACCTTGTGGGGCGCCAACATGATGAAGACGATGATTGTGAATCCTGCCTTCAGCGCCGTGGGAACCCTGGGCAGCGGGGAGGTCGAGTCGCTGCAGATCCAGGTGTCGAAGGGCTTCGCAGGGCGAACGGTCAAGGACCTGACGATGCCCGGCGAGGTGGTGGTCTGCGCGCTGGTCCGCCGAGGCCGGGCCCTGATCCCCGCGTTCGACACGGTCTTGGAGTCGGACGACGTCGTCCACATCACGGCCGCGGCGGGGGCCGTCCCGAAATTGGAAAAGTTGATCGCCTACTGACAGGGGGAGCTTCCCATGCTGGCGGTAATCGTTGGCGGTGGTCGGGGTGGTTCGTACCTGGCCCGGGACCTTCAGAGCCAGGGGTATCAGGTCAAGGTGGTGGACCGCCGGCCGGAGATCGTGGCCAAGCTGCGCCAGGAGATCGAGGGCGAGGTGATCTGCGGGGACGGCTGTAGTCCACAGGTCCTGGAACAGATCGGGGCCGAGAATGCGGACCTGGTGGTGGCCATCACCCATGACGACGAGGACAACTTGGTCGTCTGTCGCCTCGCCAAGCATCACTTTCACGCGCGCCGCGTGATCGCCCGCGTGAACAATCCGCGGAACGAGTGGCTGTACACCAAGGCCTGGGGGGTGGATGTCGCCATCAGCCAGGTTCACCTCACCGCCAAGGTCATCGAGGAAGAGATCGGACTGGGCGAGCTGGTGACCCTGCTCAAGCTCAACCGGGGTGAGGCGGCGCTGGTGGAGATGCGCCTTCCCGAAGGATGCCCGTGCCTGGGCCAGGCGATCCGTGATCTCACGCTGCCGGCCGACAGTGTGATCGTGAGCATCAGCCGCGGCGGCAAGCTGGTCATCCCGCGGGGCGGCACCCAGCTCCAGGCCGGCGACGAGATCCTGGCCGTCAGCACCGTGGCCGCCGAGAAGGCCCTCAAGGATGTCCTGGTGGGATCCGCGTAGGCCTTTGCTATGATCACCGCC
>JBGPQZ010000337.1:0-3000 GCA_041489335.1 Methylomirabilia bacterium | reverse complement strand
GATGGCCGTGAGCGACTCGGCGCCCGGCTCCTGCTGCATCCCCCACAGGAGCTTGGAGCCCCCCACGCCCCCGGCCAATACCACGATGCGCATGAGTTCTCCCAAGAGGCGATCGGGTGATTTCGCAAGACGGGATCTGGATTGATGGACTTGTGAATTACCAGAGTGCCTGCTACTTCCCTTCCGGCAGCCCGGTCACCCGGATCCCCGCGCCCCGGCTCTTGTAGCGCTGGTTGACCCCCAGCAGGAGAACAGCCAGCCCCTCCACCACCCGGGCGTTTTTCGCCGGGCCCGCATCCAGTCCGCGCAGTCCGAGCAGCTCGACCAGCTTGATGACCTCGCGACGCGCCTCGCCGTCGTCCCCGCACACCAGCACGTCGCAGTCGATCGCCCCGCCGCGGCCCAGATGCGTGTGGGAGATGTTCTGGAAGGCGGCCACGACCTTGGTCTCCGCGCCCAGGAGGGCCTGGGCCTCCTCCGTCGCGGAGCCGCCGGGAACCGTCCGCAGGCGGCGCGGATTCTCCCGATCGATGGGCACCGTGACATTCGCATTCAGGCAGCCCTCGATGTGTTCCGTGAGCCCGAGGCCGAGAAGATCTTGAGGAGCCGATAGGTGGTGCTCCGCTCGGCCGGGACCCGCCCCGCCTCGCGGATGCGCTCCCGGATCTCCCCGGGTGCCAGGCACTCGGCCTCGGTGGCCCCCGCGGACCGGGAGATGTTTTCCTCCATGAGCGTCCCGCTGTAGTCGTTGGCCCCCGCGTTGAGGCAGCGGAGCGACAGCTCCCGCCCCAGCTTCACCCAGGAGACCTGGATGTTGTCGATCCGCCCCTGCAGCATCAGGCGCGCCAGGGCATGGACCCGAAGATGCTCCTCGACCCGCGGGCCGGGGCGGGCGTCGCCGCGCTGGAACAGGGGGGTGTTGGGGTGGATGAAGCCCAAGGGGACGAACTCGGTGAAGCCGCCCGTCTCCTTCTGGATGTCGCGCAGGAGGCAGAATTGATTCACCCAGTGGGCGGGCGTCTCCACGTGGCCGTACATCATGGTCGAGGTGGTGGGGATCCCGAGGCGGTGCGCCGTGGTCACGACCTCGACCCACTGGTCCACCGTGAGCTTTCGTGCCGAGAGCGTGTGGCGGATCTGGTCGTCCAGGATCTCGGCGGCCGTCCCGGGGAGGCTTCCCAGCCCCTCGTCGCGCAACATGGCGAGGTAATCGGACAGGGGCATCCCCGTCTTCGCGGCCCCGTAGACGACCTCCATGGGAGAGAACGCGTGGATGTGCAGCTCGGGGGCGACGGCCTTGATGGCGCGCAGGATGTCCCGGTAATGCCAGCCGTCCATCTCGGGCGGGAGGCCGCCCTGGACGCAGACCTCCGTGGCCCCCACGCGCCAGGCCTCCGCGGCCTTGGCCGCGATCTCTTCCAGGGAAAGGTCGAAAGCATCCGGGGACTCGGGCCCGGTGCTGAAGGCGCAGAACCCGCAGCCGATCGTGCAGACGTTGGTGAAGTTGATGTTGCGGTTGACCACGTAGGTGACGATGTCGCCCACGCGATCCCGGCGGACCTCGTCCGCCACGGCCGTGAGCGGCCCGATGGCTTCAGGGCCCGACTCGCCCAGAAGCAGCCCCTCGTCCCGATCCAGCTCGCGCCCCTCCAGGGCACGGCCCAGGACGCGCGCGATGGGAAGCGAAACATCTCCCACCGCAACCTCGGCCGCGCAAGGAAGCATACTCACAGCGGACTCCAGTTCAATTTGCCCATCAAGCATCCGGGACCAACCCGTCGCTGCCGACCGCCGCCCGCAGCCGCTCCGCGAGCTCCGGCGCCAGGAATTCGCGGCGGCCCAGGAGATACTCAGGATACACCGGAAGGCGCCGGCGCAACAAGAATCCTCGTGCTTCGGTGGTTCGGCGCAACTCGGCGAGGTGCGGCCACGGAGACGCGGGATTGATGAAGTCCGGTGTGAGGGGCGAGATGCCGCCCCAGTCGTTGATCCCCGCCTCCAGCAGACGGCCGTAGTCCTGCGTGAGATTCGGCGGAGCCTGGAGGTTCATGTCGGGGCCGAGGATCAGACGCGCCACGGCGACCGTCCGCAGCATCTCGTCCAATCCGGGCTTCGGATGGTCGCGCAGGGGAACGGTCGGCGTGCGCACGAAGTTCTGGAGGATGACTTCCTGGATGTGGCCGTACTTCGCCTGCAGGTCACGGATGATAAGCAGCGAGTCCACCCGCTCCTCCGCCGTCTCGCCGATGCCGATCAGGAGCCCCGTCGTGAAGGGGATCATGAGCCGGCCGGCCAGCTCCAGGACGCGCAGGCGTGCAGCGGGATGCTTGGTCAATGTCCCGTGATGCGGTCCACCCGGCTCCGCGAGGCGCGGGCTGGCTGACTCCAGCATGAGACCCATGCTGGCCGCGACCGGCTTGAGGGCGCAAAGATCCGCCTCGTTCATCAACCCCGGATTGGCGTGCGGGAAGAGTGGCGAGCGGTCGAGGACCAGCGCGCAGGCGGCCCGCAGGTAGCCCATCGTCCTATCGTGGCCGAGGCGCCCGAGCATCGCGCGCGCCTCGGGATGGACGGCCTCGGGCGCGTCCCCCAGGCTGAAGAGCGCCTCGGTGCAGCCCAGCCGCGCCCCCTCCTCCACGACGGCGAGCACCTGCTCCGGCGCCATGAACCCGCCGTCAGGGTCGTTCGGCTCTCGGCGGAATCCGCAGTAACCGCATCGGTCTCGACAGAGATTGGTCAGCGGCAGGAACACCTTGCGGGAATAGGTGATGATCCTGCCCTTGCCCCGGTCGCGCATCCTGGCGGCTGCCTCCAATAGAGGACCCAAGGGCGTCGATGGATCAAGCAACCGTATCGCCGCCCCGCGGGCAAGCCCCCGCCCCTCGGCAGCCGCCTCCAGTATGTCTGCCACCCGACAATCCCCGAGGCATGTGGACGGGGTAGACACTCTACGCTCACCTACCCAGGGCAATTGCGCTCTGCCGGGACACGTGAACAATG
>JBGPQZ010000336.1:0-3018 GCA_041489335.1 Methylomirabilia bacterium | reverse complement strand
CGACCGGGCGCGATCGAGGTGCGCCTGGTGACCGGTCGCGGTCAGGACGAGCCACGGCACGCGCGCCAGGTCCGGCTCCCGCCGGGCCTCCTCCATCACGTCGAGACCGGAAATGTCGGGGAGGTTCACGTCCACCAGGATCAGTGCGACGTCGCGGTGCGCGCGGAGGAACGCGAGCGCAGACGTCCCGTCGGCGGCCGAAGAGACGTGGAACGGGCCGCGCGAGAACTGCATCTCGATGATGTGCGCGATGAACGGCTCGTCGTCGATGACCAGCAGGTGGTGCGGGGAAGTGGCCATGCTAGAGGAGGCCGGCGATCTCCGCGCGGAAGCGCTTGAGGTCGTAGAGGAGCGGGCCGATGTTGGCGTTCGGCCGAGCCAGGACCAGGAGCTTGGCGTTCGGGGACAGGTTGGCCACGACCGCGGCGCCCGCGCCGTACTCCAGCACGCCCATCTCGAGGCCGCCGCCCGAGGCGGTGGCGCCAAGCTGGTCGCAGGCGCGCAGGACGTTGGGGATGAGGGCCGCGAGGGCGTCGGGGTCGCCGCCGGGCGGCACGCGGCTGTCGATGGGCAGGCCGTCGTTGCCGAGGATGATGACCGCTTCCACGCCTTCGCGGCGGCCGAGCGCTTCGACGAAGTCGCGGATAGTCGGCACGGAACTCCCCGAGGTGGAAATGTTGCGGCAACGTAGGACGGGGCGCCGTGGGTGTCAAGCCGCTCGGGACTTGACCGGGCGATCGAAACAAACCACTTCTGTGACGCGCCTCAGGCGCTGACGCAATGGAAGACCAGCGACCAGCAGCCCCGAGCGGCCTCCAGGTATTCGCGAAACCCGGCGGCCCGATCTGCAACCTGGACTGTCGCTACTGCTACTACCTGGAGAAGGTGGATCTCTACCCGGAGGTGCAGTCGTTCCGCATGAGCCATGCTCTGCTGGAGGACTACATCGTCCAACACGTCGAAGCCGCCACCGGCGAGGTGATCCGGTTCTCCTGGCACGGGGGCGAACCGACGCTTCTGGGCTTGGACTACTTCCGGACCATCGCATCGCTCCAGCGCAGACACTGCCCGCCCGGCAAGCGGATCTCCAACGGACTGGTCACCAACGGCATCCTCGTCGATGAGGGATGGTGTCGCTTCCTGGCCGCCGAGGGTTATGCCGTCGGCATCAGCCTGGACGGCCCCGCGGAGTTGCACGATCGGTACCGGGTGACCAAGGGCCGGAAGCCCACCCACAAGCAGGTCGTTCGGGCCTTCCGCCTCTTGCGGCAGCACCGGGTGCCGTGCGACGTGCTCTGCGTGGTCCACGCCGCGAACGCCCGCTACCCCAGGGAGGTCTACCGGTTCTTCACGGACATCGGGGCGACCTACGTGGGGTTCCTGCCGCTGGTGGAGCGGAGGGGCGATCCTCCCTCGGGGGTGGGGGACGCGACCGTCCCGGCCGATGCTCTTGGCTCGTTCCTCTGCACCGTATTCGACGAGTGGGTCCGGAATGACATCGGTCGGATCATGATCCAGAACTTCGACGAAGCGGCGCGACCCCTCCGCGGCCTGGACCATTCACTCTGCGTCTACCGGGAGACGTGCGGCGATGTCCCGGTCCTGGAGCACAACGGCGATCTGTTCTCCTGCGATCATTTCGTGGACGGGAAGCACCTTCTGGGGAACATCCAGCGCTCCCGACTCGGCGAGTTGCTGCGGGACGCGAAGCTACTGAGGTTCGGGAGGGAGAAGAGGGACCTCCTGCCCCGGTACTGCCGGGAATGCGCGGTGCTGCCCATGTGCAATGGGGGATGTCCCAAAGACCGCTTCAGCCGAACCCCGGACGGCGAGGGCGGACTGAACTACCTCTGCGCGGGATTCAAGCGGTTCTTCTCCCACAGTCGACCGATACTGGAGAGGCTCGTGCCCCTGTGGAAGGCCGGCGCCAGCGCCACCGAGCTCATGGCGGTCGCGAGGCGAGGTGTCGTCTGAGGAAGGCCACGGTGCGACTCCACGCCAGCTCGGCAGCCGCCCGGTTGTAGCGTGCCTCGTTCGTGTCGTTGTTGAAGCCGTGGTTGGCGCCCTCGTACACGTAGATCTCGTACGACTTGCCGTTCGCTGTCAGTGCGGCGACGTAGTCGGCGATCCCGGCATTGATCCGCTGATCGAGGCCCGCGTAGTGGAGACATAGCGGAGCCGTGATCCTCGGCACCTCTTCAGCCGGAAGCTGCCTGCCGTAGTAGGGGACGCTCGCATCCAGGGAGGTGCCGGCGGCGGCGAGCTGATTGGCGTAGCCCCCGCCCCAACAGAATCCCACGGCTCCGACCTTCCCCGTGGACTCGGGATGACCGGAGAGGAACGGGACGGCTGAAACAAGGCGGGCCAGGGTCTCTTGCGGATTGAGGGTGCCCAGCATCTCCCGTGCCCTGTCCTCATCGGGTGGAGTACCACCCAGGGGCGAGAGCATGTCGGGCGCGAGAGCCAGGAATCCCTCCAGCGCAAGGCGCCGAGCCACGTCCTGGATATGGGGATTGAGACCCCGGTTCTCGTGGATCACGATGACGCCCGGGCGCCTCTGGTTTCCCCTGAGCCGGGCGAGGTAACCCGTGATGCGGGCCGCATCCGCATCCCACGAGGCCTGGGAGATGTCCAGACGGGGATCCTGTTGGGGGACCATCTGCCTGGTGTAGTCGTTGTGGAGGATGGGTAGGATCGCCAGCGCTGCAGAAGACCCTCCGACCATCTGCCCCAGGCGCTCGAGGAACTGCCGGCGGCTCAGCTCGCCGTGGGCGAACAGGTCGATGATCCTCTGGTTCATGGGAGACCTCCCAGGTTCAATGATGCCCTATCGCTGTACGCCAGGGCAAGCAGCACCGCAAGGCCGCGCCGCAGCGGCGCTTACGCGGGGCGCGCACCGCGCGCCGCGTTGCGTGGCCAGCGCCGGACATCTATCCTTCCCGGTTGCACAATGCTCTCCCCCGTGAAGTCGCCCGGCATCGGGCTCGCCTTCGTGTTCGCCGCCGCCCTCGCCGCGTG
>JBGPQZ010000335.1:0-3060 GCA_041489335.1 Methylomirabilia bacterium | reverse complement strand
TACCTGGTGCTGGCCATCCCCGGCGAGGCGCGCTTCGAGGTGAAAGCGGACGCACCGCCGCCGGCCGCTGACGGCAGCATACCGCCGTCGCTCCCCGGCATCCTGGCGTTCCGCTGGATGTTGAACGGGCAGTGGGGGATCGTGAACAAGATCCTGAACGATTTGGGCTTCGCCGGCTACCCCTGGCTGGTCCGGCGGCCCACGGCCCTGGCCGCCGCCATCGTCTACCACATCTGGAAGTACCTGCCCTTCTGGACACTGATCTTCGTGGCCGGCCGGCGCAGCATCCCCAAGGATCTCTACGAGGCCGCCGAGATCGACGGGACGACCCCGCTGCAGAAGTTCCGCTTCATCACCCTCCCGATGCTGCGGAACCTCTACATGATCTGCAGCCTGCTCTCCATGGTCTTCAGCCTGGGCGACTTCGTGATTATCAAGATCATGACGGGCGGGGCACCGGGGGACTCGAGCCACGTCCTCGCCACCCTCGCCTACCGATACACGTTTCTGATGGGCAAGATCGACTGGGGCGTGGGTACCTTCATCACCGCCCTGCCGATCACGCTCCTGTTCATCTTCATCCTGATCCGCTGGGTTAAGTAGGGGGCCACCCATGCGCCTGCGCGGCTGGAGGAAACTGGCGTTCTATGGCATCTGCGTTCTCCTGCTGGTCTGGACGGTATTCCCCGTCTACTACATGGTCATGCTCTCCCTGGTGCCGTGGGAGGACCTGTTCAAGCCCAGGCTCTACGTGGCGAATCCGACGGTGGAAAACTACCTCCAGACCTTCGCGCAGACCAACTACTTCGTCAGCCAGTTCTGGGTGCAGCTCTGGAACAGTGTGGTCATCGCCCTCGCGACCACGGTCGCCGTCCTGGTGATCGGGACGCTGGGGAGCTTCGCGCTGGCCCGCATCAGATTTCGCGGCAGCCGTGCCATCTCCAGCCTGACCCTTTTCACCTACATCATTCCCTCTTCGTTCCTGTCGATTCCGTTCTTCAAGCTCATGGCCGACTACGACCTGCTCGGGACCAAACTCTCGGTCATCCTGGTCATGATCACCTTCTCCTCCCCTTACGCCGTCTGGATCCTCTGGGATTACGGCAAGACGATCCCACCCGACATTGACGAGGCGGCCGCCATCGACGGCGCAGGGCCGCTGGCAACCTTCTTCCGGATCTACCTTCCACTCATCACGCCGCCCATGGTGGCCATCGCCACCTACGCCTTCCTCTATTCCTGGAACGAGTACCTGTACGCCGTGCTGTTCCTCTCGGGGGAGACGCACATCACCATCCCCGTGGCCATGGGCAATTTCCTGGCCACGGATGACGCCCCCTGGAACATCCTGATGACCGTGGCGGTGCTCTACTCCATCCCGCCCGTGATCTTCTACTATTGCTTCCGGCGCCACCTGGTGAGCGGCCTGGTGTCGGGGGCGGTCAGCGGGGTGTAGCGCGGCACGCACCGGCCCCGCAGCGAGTCCAGAGGCCATGGGAAAGGCGTTCGACCTCACGCCCAAAACGATCCCCCCGGTGGAGACCCCGTTTCGCCGGATCGTCACCTCGATTCCGGCGCCGGCATCTCTCGCCACGCTCAGGATGCTGCTCGAGTACGAGCCGGTCTCAATGACCGGCCAGCCGCCGATCCTCTGGGACCGGGCGGAGGGGTTCCAGGTCTCTGACGCGTACGGCAACATGTGGCTCGACTGGAGCTCGGGCGTCGTGGTGGCGAACGCCGGGCACGGCGCCCCCGAGGTCCGCGAGGCCATCCTCCGCCAGGTCGGGGCCGGGCTCCTGCACAGCTACTGCTTCCCCAACGCCGCGCGGGCGGCACTGGTGGAGTACCTGGCGCGTCTCGCGCCGGCGCCGCTCAAGAAGGTCTTTCTGCTCACGACCGGCTCCGAGGCCACGGAGTGCGCCGTCAAGCTGGCGCGCACGCACGGCCAGAAGGTCGGCGGCCCCGGCAAGCTCGCCGTCGTCAGCTTCGAGCGGGCCTTTCACGGGCGGACCCTCGGCGCCCAGATGGTCGGAGGTGTCCCGGAGCAAAAGGCGTGGATCGGCAACCTGGACCCCGACATGCACCAGGTGCCGTTCCCCGACGGCTTCCGGACCAAAGACACGAGCTTCGACCTGTTCCTGCACACACTGGAACGGAGGGGGGTTCGCCCCGACCGGGTGGCCGGGGTTATGCTGGAGACGTTCCAGGGCGGCGGCGCCAGCTTCGCCCCGCCGGCGTACATCCAGGCGCTCGCGGGCTGGTGCCGCGACCATCGGGCGCTTCTCATCTTCGACGAGATCCAGGCTGGCTTCGGGCGGACCGGCAAGCTGTTCGGGTTCGAGCACTACGGGGTGGTCCCCGACCTCTTCTGCTGCGGGAAGGGCATCTCCAGCTCTTTGCCCCTCTCGGCCGTGATCGGGCGGCCCGACGTGCTGGACCTCTACGGCCCGGCGGAGATGACGAGCACCCACACCGGGAACCCGGTCTGCGCCGCCGCGGCTCTGGCCAGCGTCCGGAAGGTGGTCGAAGGGGGCCTGATCGAGAACGCCCGCGTCATGGGCGAAATCCTGCTGGGCGGCCTGGAGGCGATCCGGGGGCGGTGCCCGACGATCGTGGGCGCCGTGCACGGGCGGGGGCTGGTGGCCGGCCTGCACATGGTCAGGGCGGGTGGGACGGAGCCGGACGGGGACCTCGCCTTCGCGATCGTGGAGAAGGCCGTCCAGAAGGGCCTGCTTCTCTTCGCCCCGGTCGGGTTCGGCGGGGGCACGGTGAAGATCGCGCCGCCGCTCACGATTACCGAGGCGGCCATCAGGGACGGACTGGTCGCGCTCCGCGAGGCCATCGAGGACGCGGTCGCCGACCTGGGGCGGTAGGCACCGCCCCGGTCCGTCGTGGAGGTTCCAGCTGCCATGCATGCGTTCGAGCAAGCCGTCGTGCAGTGGGTCGAGGGCCACCGGGACGACCTGATCAGCCTCCTTCAGCGACTGGTCGTAATCCCCAGCGTCGTCGGCACAGAGGAGGCCTGCCAACGGGTCGTGGCCGAGCTGATGCGGGACTGCT
>JBGPQZ010000334.1:0-3062 GCA_041489335.1 Methylomirabilia bacterium | reverse complement strand
CCTTCTGCCGGACGATCCGGGCGTAGGGGCGGGTCAGACGGATCTCTTGCACGATGGCCGCCCAGCGAAAGAGCGAGGTGCTCCCCAGGTTGACGTAGAACTCCTCGAAGCTGGCGAAGGTCTCCGCCCCCTCGCGTTCTCTGACCTTGACGTCCCGGATCGTCACCGACAAGGCGAAGGGGTTCACCTTGATCTCCCCGATCTCGACCTTGCGGTGCAGGGCGACGGAGAGCTTGTCGGTGAGGATGGACTTGAGCAGGGGCGGGAGGGCGAAGAAGCCGACCAGGGCGAACAGGGCCAGGGCGGCGGCGGCCCAGACGGCGAGCCTCCGGAGGCGGCGCATCGAGAGCTTCGGCAGCAGGCTCATGGCACACCTCGGGATCGACGGGTGCGGTTCAACTGCGCCGTGTGGGCTCGGGGCGCCTCCACGGGTCGAAGCCCCGGACGCCAGACGGCCGCTACGACAGGCCCGGGATCTTCACGCCCTTCGTCTTGGCGGCGGCGATAGCCTCGGGATAGCCGGCGTCCGCGTGGCGCATGATGCCGGTCCCGGGGTCGGTCGTGAGCACCCGCTGCAGGCGCCGCTCGGTGTCGGGCGTCCCGTCGGCGACCACCACCATGCCGGCGTGGATCGAGTAGCCGATGCCCACGCCGCCCCCATGATGCACCGAGATCCAGGAGGCGCCGGCCGCCGTGTTGAGCAGGGCGTTCAGGATCGGCCAGTCGGCGATGGCATCGCTTCCGTCCCGCATGGACTCCGTCTCGCGGTTCGGCGAAGCCACCGAGCCGGAGTCCAGGTGGTCGCGGCCGAAGACCACGGGGGCCTTCAATGCGCCGGAGGCGACCATCCGGTTCACCAGGACGCCCAGCCGGTCCCGCTCCTGGTAGCCCAGCCAGCAGATGCGGGCCGGCAGGCCCTGGAAGTGCACCCGCTCGCGGGCCAGGCGGATCCAGCGGACGAGGGATTCGCTGTCTTTGAACTCCCGCAGGACGACCTCGTCGATCGCGGCGATGTCCGCCGGATCCCCGGACAGGGCGGCCCAGCGGAACGGCCCGTGCCCCGTACAGAAGAGCGGGCGGATGAAGGCGGGGACGAAGCCGGGGAAGTCGAAGGCATTAGCGACACCGCGGGACTTGGCCTGGGCCCGGATGTTGTTGCCGTAGTCGAAGACGATGACGCCCTTCCGCTGGAACTCCAGCATGGTCTGCACGTGGACGGCCATGGAGTCCATGGCGCGGTTGATATATTCCTGCGGATTGGTGGCCCGCAGCTCGCGCGCCTCCTCGAGCGTGAGGCCGGCCGGCAGGTAGCCGTTGAGGGCGTCGTGGGCCGACGTCTGGTCGGTCATGAGGTCCGGCAGGATGCCGCGCCGGAGGATCTCGGGATGAACCTCGGCCGCGTTCCCGACGAGGCCGATGGACTTCGGGATGCCGGTGCGCTTGGCGGTCAGGGCCAGGTCCAGCGCCTCGTCCAGGTTCCTCGTCATGACCTCGCAGTAGCCGGTCTTGATCCGCTTCTCGATCCGCTCGGGATCCACCTCGACGGCCAGGATCACGCCGTCGTTCATGGTGGCGGCCAGCGGCTGGGCCCCGCCCATCCCGCCCAGGCCGGCGGTGAGGACGAGGCGCCCGCGGAGGCTGCCCCCGAAGTGCTTGCGGGCGGCGGAGGCGAACGTCTCGTAGGTCCCCTGCAGGATCCCCTGGGCACCGATGTAGATCCAGCTTCCGGCCGTCATCTGGCCGTACATGGTGAGACCCAGTTCCTCCAGTTGGCGGAACTTCTCCCAGTTCGCCCAGGCGGGGACGAGCATGGCGTTGCTGATCAGGACGCGGGGGGCGAAGGAATGGGTCTGGAAGATTCCGACGGGTTTGCCGGACTGGACCAGGAGCGTCTCGTCGTTCTCCAGGGCCTTCAAGCTCTCGACGATCCGGTAGTAGCACTCCCAGTTGCGGGCCGCCTTCCCCGAGCCGCCGTACACCACCAGGTCCTGCGGCCGCTCGCCCACCTCGGGATCGAGGTTGTTCATCAGCATGCGCATGGCCGCTTCCTGGTGCCAGCCCTTGCAGGTGAGCTGGTTGCCGCGGGGCGCGCGGATCGGATCCTTCGGCGGCTGATTCCGAATCATGGCACATGCCTCCTGTCGAGAGCCGTTCGACATCCTGCGAGTCTGCCGGAGACCCGCACATCAAGCGGGAGGATTATACCCCGGACTCCCACGGTCTGCAATTTCAAGGGCAGAAGGCGGCCGACAGGGAGGGTGTCCCAGCCAGGGGTTGTCCTCGATGGCCGGCGTCCCTGCGGGGCAGACGCGAGAGCGGGAGAGTGGGACCGTCTGGTGGGATGCGCCACACGCTCGGCAGGATCTCCGGCTTGACAGATATACGTCCAAAGCGTATATCTCGATCATACTGACCTTCATCCGCCTGAAGGAGGGCCTCGAACGTGCGTAAGAAGTTGTCGGGCAGGGCACTGGCCGCTTGGGAGAAGACCCGCGATTTGAATGCGGAGCTGGCAGAGGCCGCAGGCCAGATGAAGCGTGGCGCCTGGGCCAGGAAGACGGAGTTCTTCCCGCTCCCGGACGGCTCGATCCGCCGGATCATCCGGAGGATCGATGGGACGGTGGAGAAAGATCACGTCATCCCGTCGGAGCGGGCGCAGGTCGCCGTGGCGCGTGCGGCGACGGGGCTGTCGCAGGCAGCGTTTGCGAGTCTCCTGGGCGTCTCGGTGCGCACACTCCAGGAGTGGGAACAGGGCCGGAAGGCTCCATCCGGGGCCGCAGCGACGCTGTTGAAAGTCGCGGCGCGATACCCTCACGTGCTGAAAGAGTTGGCGGCATAGGCGGGTGGGTGAGGTGTTAGGTGACAGCGAACTTATTTTTCGGGGGGGGCGGCGATCCGGTAGCGAGGCGCGCTACGGCCCCGCGGAGCCTGTCAACGACTTTGAGACACTGACCGTGGGCATTTAGTGTACGACTCTCTTTGTCAGTGGGCGCACCTCAGTCTGCATCGGGTTCATGGGAACCACGACCTGCAGGTCGGCCGGCGTAGCGATCGTCGATCCT
>JBGPQZ010000333.1:0-3069 GCA_041489335.1 Methylomirabilia bacterium | reverse complement strand
GACGCCGGCCAGATGAATCTCTATCTGAATTACGCCCGAGAACACTGGACGCACCCGGGAGAGAATCTACCGGTCGGGCTGATCCTCTGCGCCAAGGGGGATGAGGCGGTGGCGCATTACGCCCTCGGGAACCTCGGGAACAAGGTGCTCGCCCGCGAGTATCGGCTGGCCCTGCCGGACGAGGAGGTCCTGGTGGCCGAGATCGAGAAGATCCGCCGCGCGCTGGCGGCGAGAGGAATTGCCCGGAAGCACCTTTGGGAATAAGTACAATAAGTGTGGGGCGTCCCCTAATTCCAATCCAATGGGGTGACGGGGGGGGCACGCGGGCGGGGTGGCGGTTAAGTCGGCTGAGCCGCACCGGGGCAGGGGATGCCGGTGCCGCCGAGGCCGCAGTAGCCGGAAGGGTTCTTGGCCAGGTACTGCTGGTGGTAATCCTCGGCGTAGTAGAACTCGGAGGCGTCGGCGATCTCGGTGGTGATGGGTCCGAGGCCGGCCGCGGCGAGGGCCGCCTGGTAGGTCTCATGCGAGGCCTCGGCGGCGGCGCGCTGGGCCGGGCCGTAGCAGTAGATGGCCGAGCGGTACTGGGTGCCGACGTCGTTTCCCTGGCGCATGCCCTGGGTGGGATCGTGGCTCTCCCAGAAGATCCGGAGGAGGGCCTCGTACGAAATGACCGCGGGATCGAAGACCACCAGGACGACCTCGGCGTGGCCCGTGCGGCCGCTGCAGACCTCTTCGTAGGTGGGATTGGGCGTGAAGCCGCCCGCGTACCCCACCGCCGTTACGTAAATCCCTTTGCGCTGCCAGAAGATCCGCTCGGCCCCCCAGAAGCAGCCCATCCCGAACAGGGCGAGTTCCATCCCGGCCGGAAACGGCGGCTCGAGACGGTTCCCGTTCACGAAATGCGTGGCAGGCACGATCATCCGCTCGGGGCGGCCGGGGAGGGCATCCCGCTTCTTTGGCATCGCAAGCGAGTGCTTGAAGAATCTTCCATTTTTCATGCTGAGTTGCCGAGCGGCTCCTCGCCGCTGGGCAATGCGTTCAGCCGGTAGATGGCGTTGGTGCTGGCGATGATCATGCGGCCCTCGGCGTCGAAGGCGAGGCCGACGAGGTTCTCGCCGGCCACCACGAGGCGGGCTTCTCCGTCCTTTGCGATGCGAAAGATCCCCCGCCCCCCGGCGCGGATGGCGACGACGCACAAGTTCCCGGCCGAATCGAAGGCCAGCCCCTGAGGGCGGGCCAGGTGCTCGAAGAAGAGCCGCACCTTCCCCGACGGGCTGATCTGGAAGATGGGGTCGTCGTTCGACAGGGTCGGCGCCGTCACGTACAGATGCCCGTCCGGGCCGAAGGTCAGGTGGTAGGCGGCGACGCTGGCCGGCAACCTGGCGAATCGGCGCACCGAGCCCTTCGGCTCCACGGCGTAGACCCCGCCGCTGCGATCCCCCACGAACAGGGTCCCCTCGCGATCGAAGGCGATCCCGGTGGCGATGCCCAGGCCGTCCGCGAACACCTCGGTCCGTCCGGGAGCCGTCACCTTCTGGATCGTCCCGTCGTTCCGGCAGGAGATGAAGAGCGCGCCGGCGGCATCCAGGGCCAGGCCCGTGGGGTTCATGAGGTCGGAGAGGTACGGCTCGGCCCCCCCATCCGGCGCAATGCGGAAGACCGAGGTGCCGTTGGGCGCGGCCTGGCCCCGGGTCCCGCTAAAGGTGGAGATGATCCAGCCCTCGGCCTCCACCACGGGGTTGGCCACGGGGTGGAGCTCGTCGGCGAGCTTCTGCGCCACCTCGAAATGCGGCCCCTGCCTCCACCCCTCCGCCCAGCCGATTCGAAGAAAGCCGGAGGCGGCCCCGTCCGGGATCGGGGCGATGATCTTGGTGGCGGCGGCGATCAAGGGCCGGCTGTCCGCCGCAGCGAACTGGAGCGAGACCTGGCCAAACTCGGCGGTGCACAGATCCTCACCGACGATCAGCACACGCCCTCCCTCCACGCCGGCCAGGGGGCGCACCCGGGTGATACGGGGAATCCTCACGGACAGCTCCTCTCACACTCCACGGATCCACGGAACGACGCGGCGGAACCCGCGTCTCAGTCGATGACGACCTGCCGGAGCTGGTGTGCCGCTTCCTCCGGGGGGATGGGGTTCATGTAGAACTCTTCCTCGCGCTCGAGCCGGGGCGTCTCGGCCAGGCGCGGCAGGAGCTCGATGTGCCAGTGAAAGTCCTCGGGCAGGCTCGCCCAAGGGCGACCCCACACCGGCGGCGACTGCTCGTTGGGAGCGGTGTGCAGGACGAGGTGGTAGTTGCGCGCGCGGCCCTCGATGCGTCGGAGCGTCCGCCGCAGCACCTCGGCCAGCCGATCCAGTGCGGGGTCGGTTGCGTCCTCGAACCGGTGGCCGTGGCGAACAGGCAGCACCCAGGTCTCGAAGGGGGCGCGCGGGGCGAACGGGCAGAAGGCCACGAAGTCCGGGCCCTGTTCCACCAGGCGGGAGCCCGTCTCCGTCTCCTGCCGGAGCATGTCACAGTACAGGCAGCGCTCCTTCAGGTCGTAGTACTGCTTGCTCCAGCGAAGCTCCGCCTCCATGCGGCGGGGTAGGACGGGCGTGGCCACCAGATGGGAGTGGGGGTGGGAGAGATGCTCGCCGGCCAGGGGGCCCTGGTTCTTGAAGATCTGCACGTAGCGGAAGCGCGCGTCGTTCTTCAGGTCCCGGATACGGCTACGGAACATGCGGAGGACCCGGGCCAGATCCTGCGGGGCGCAGCCCGCCAGGGTGGTCGTGTGATCGGGGGTCTCCACCACCACCTCGTGGGCCCCCACGTTGCGCATCCGGTCGTAGAGGCCCTCGCCCTGGGCATCCAGCGCGCCCTCCACCTGAAAGATGGGGAGCTTGTCCGGGAAGACGCGGACGCGCCAGGCGCCGTCGTCGCCGTTGATGACGGCGACGGGGGGCGACGTCTCGGCCTCGCGCCCCGGACAAAAGGGGCAGTGGTCCGGGGAGAGCGCCGACTGGCTGTGAGAGCCGGCCCCCGCTCGCCCCACAAGGACCCAGGTGCGGGTGGTGGGATCCTGGCGCAT
>JBGPQZ010000332.1:0-3130 GCA_041489335.1 Methylomirabilia bacterium | reverse complement strand
GAACCCTGAACATCAACCCGCACTTCCTGGTGACGTTCCGGGACACCACCAAGACCGCGATCGAGATGGCCTGCATCTCCAACGCCACCGGGCTCATCCCAGACGTGCGGGGCATGCACGGGCCGGTGGCGGGGATCAAGGACATGGCCCGACTCTTCTGCCTGAAGGAGGAGGGGGGCATCCTCAACAATCGCGGCGTGGTGGACTACGCCCGGCCCTTGATGCTCCCGGACGGCTCGGTGGACTTCGTCCACAGCGTGACCCCCGGCGTCTTCATCGTGATCCGCGCCACCCATCCCCAGATCCAGGAAGACCTCGGCTACTGGAACGTCGAGCGAACAGGCGACTACTTCACGTTCTACACGCCCTACCACCTCGTCACCAACGAGATCCCGCTCTCGATCGTCTGGGCGGTGGAGGACCATGAGCCGACGGTGGTCCCGCGCCACGGCCTCCTCACGGAGTGTCTCGGGGCGGCCAAGGCCGATCTTCCGGCGGGGACGAAGCTGGACGGCGGCGGTGGGTACACGGTCTACAGTGTGGCCGACCTGGCCTGCGTGGCCAAGCGGGAGAAATGCGTCCCGTTCGGCCTGCTGGATGGGGCAACGCTTCTCAGGGACGTGAAGCGGGACCAAATCATCACGGCGGACATGGTCGAGATCAAGACCGACACGATGCTGTATCACCTCCGCCGGATCCAGGACGGGCTGATCCCGCCGACCGAGGTCGAGCGGAGACTGAACGATCCGGTGCGCGGCATCTGAGTGGTCGGGGAGAGAGTTTTCGGGGGTCGGCTCCGAGGTGTGCGTCCAATCCGAGGAGGTCTCGTCGTGGAACAGCTCCTTCACGCATTCGTTCAGGAGGCCCAGCACCTCTTTGGGAATGATCTGGTGGCCGTGATCCTGTACGGGAGCGCGGCGACGGAGGAGCACGTGCGGGGGCGCTCCGACATCAACACCGTCGTGGCCCTCCACCGGGTCACATCGGATCTCTTGCGCCGCGCCTCAAGCCAGATCCGCTCCTGGCACCGCCAGGGCTTCGCGACGCCCCTGTTTCTGGATGCGGAGTTCGTGCGCACCTCGCTGGACGTCTTCCCCATCGAGTTCCTGGACATGCGGGAGCGCCATCGCGTGCTCTGGGGGCCCGACCTCCTGGCGGATCTCACGATCGAGCGCGTCCACCTGCGGCGCCAGTGTGAGCAGGAGCTGCGGGGGAAGCTCCTCAAGTTGCGCCAGACCTATGTGGAGTCCGCGCAGATCCCGAAGCACCTGGAGAGCATTCTGGTGTCGGCGGTGGCGAGCGTGATCGTCCTGTCGAGGACGCTCCTGCACCTGGTCGGGGAGAAGCCGGAGGGGAACTCGGCGGATGTCCTGGAACACATCCGGCGCCGGTTTGACCTCTCGACCACGAATCTGCAGAAGGCCGTACAGCTCAAGCGCGGGGACGTCCGCGTGACCGGATCGAGCCTCGATCTCTTGTATCAAGGGGTGCTGGAGGAATTCCAGCGACTGGTGAAGGTTGTCGATGGCCTCCCTACGTAACTCGACGATCGGCGCTCTGCTCGTTCTGCTGGCCGTCTCGGCCCCTGCCGAGCCAGGGGCGATCAAGGTTCCTCCGTATGCCGGGTATGTGACGGATCTGGCGGGGGTGCTCGATCCCGACGCCACGGCGCGATTGAGCCAATTGGCGAAGGAGGTCGAGGGCCGAAGCACAGCCGAGATTGCCATCCTGATCGTCCCTTCCACCGCGCCCGAACCGATCGAGGACTACTCCATTGCCGTCTTCGACCAGTGGAAGATCGGGAAGCGCGGGAAGGACAACGGACTCCTGTTCCTGGTGGCTATTCAGGACCGGAAGCTGCGGATCACCACGGGCTACGGCCTCGAGGGGGTTCTGCCCGACGGCAAGGTGGGCGAGATTCGCGACCGAGCGGTTGTCCCGTTCTTCCGCGCGGGGCGGTACGCCGAGGGCATCGTCAGCGGAACCGAGGCGCTGGCTGCGGTCATCCTGGGGGAGCCCGGCGCGGCGGCCGGCCCCCGGCAGCTCTCGCCGCGATCGGCTTCCCAGCGAAGCCGGTTCACGAGCGGCCCCACCGGCGTGCTGCTGGCGATCTTTGTCGCCTTGGTGCTCGTGTCGATCGGCCTGTCCGCGGCGGACCGCAAGAGCGCCCTCCACGGTCGGCGCCCGTATTATCGGCGAAGCGGCTGGGGGCCCTGGTTCGGCGGCGGCGCCGGGGCTGGGATAGGCGGATGGTCCGGCGGCTCCGGCGGCGGGTTCGGCTCCGGTGGGGGTTTCGGCGGGTTCGGCGGCGGCGGCTCCGGCGGCGGCGGCGCCGGCGGGGATTGGTGACGGGGGCGGAGGGAAACCACAGCCGACAGCGACAGCGGAGAGGGTCGGGGATGGACTCCGAACTTGGCTGTCGGGGATCGGCGCGAACCGGAGAAGGAGCGGAGGCGTATGAAAGCAGTCTTGATCGTGCTGGGGGCGGTCGTCGTTCTCGGTCTGGTGATCGGTGGCGTCTTCGTGTCGAAGTACAACGCGCTCGTGGCCATGGACACCGACATCAAGGCCAAGTGGGCGCAGGTGGACAACCAACTCCAGCGGCGCGCCGACCTGATCCCGAACCTCGTGGAAACGGTCAAAGGCTTCGCCGCGCAGGAGAAATCGATCCTGGAGTCCATTGCCAACGCCCGGGCGAAGATGGCCGGGGCAGGCAATGTCCCGGATCGGATCGCGGCATCGAATGATCTGTCCAGCGCCCTGGCCAGGTTGCTGGTCGTGGTGGAGAACTATCCCCAGTTGAAATCCGACAGGACCTTCATTCGCCTGATGGACGAATTGGCCGGGACCGAGAACCGGCTGTCGGTCGAGCGGAAGCGGTACAACGACTCGGTCCAGGTTTACAATGTGGCCGTCCGACAGTTCCCGGGGAATCTGATCGCCGGGATCCTGGGATTCCGCGAGCACCCCTTCTTCGAGGTCCCGGCGGCGGCGCGGCAGACCCCGCAAGTGAAATTCTAGCAGGGGAGTCCGGGGGCACGGGGGAAGCAAGGGAGACAGTTTGCCCCCCGGCTCCCCGGCCCCTCAGCCCCCCTGCCAGCATTTTCCTTGACACTTTGGCGCTTTCGGG
>JBGPQZ010000331.1:0-3143 GCA_041489335.1 Methylomirabilia bacterium | reverse complement strand
TTGTCGGCCCGCTTCACGTCGTAGCCGGCGAAGATGGGAACCGCCACCAGCCCCTGCATCGCCAGCGGCAGGTTCGCCCGCACCATCTGGGCCAGGCGGTTGGCCTTGCCCTCCAGGCTGAGGAACATGCCCTCCAGCTTCTCGTAGTGGGCGAGCTCGGTCTGGAACAGCCGAACCATCTCCAGGCACGGCCCCGCCGCCCCGGCGATGGCCACGGCGGAGTGCTCGTCGGCGGCGAAGACCTTCTCGATCCTCCGCGAGGCCACCTGATACCCCTCGGTGGCCTGCCGATCGCCGGCGATCACGACGCCCGCCTGGTACCGCAGGGCCAGGACCGTAGTCCCGGTCGGCACGGGGGGCATCGCCTCGGCCGCCTCGCGCCCCCCCATCCCGAGTTGGGGCAGCAGGCCGGGGTCCCGCCCCCGCACTAGGTCGAAGAAGCTGGAGCCGGCATCCATCCGGTCGAAGAAGGAGTCCACGATTGTCTGCCTCCCTGCTTCCAGAACTGGCAATCAGGCACTCTGGCGACTTGGCAACTGGGGAGACACGCGGTCTTCCCTCCGAATTGCCCGGTTGCCCGATTGCCGAGTCGCCCAATTGGCCAATGGCCGAATCAACCGGCCAGTCGCGCGAGGAGCTCCGCCACGCTGTCCGATCGCTCCAGGACATCCCCCACCAGCTTCCGCGTCCCGCGGGCGGGGTCGCTCATGGGGACCCGCGTCACCGTGGACTCGCCCGTCTCCAGGAGGACCGAGCTCCAGCTCGCCCCGTAGACCTGCTCGGGGAACTTCTGCAGGCACATCCCCCGGAAGTAGGCTCGGGTGTCCGCTGGAGGCATCCTGAGGGCGCGCCCGATCTCCTCGTCGGTCAGGAGCCGCTCGACGTAGCCCTCCCGTTCCAGGTGGAAGTAGAGCCCCCGGTCCCGCCGCACGTCGTGGTACTGGAGGTCCAGCATGCCGAGGCGCTGGTCGTCGAAGGCGAGGCCCTTCCGGGTCCGGTAGGCCTCGAGGAGCTCCCGCTTGCAGACCCAGTCGAGCTCCCGGGCGCACTGCCGGGGGTCCGTGGCGAGCTGGCCGAGGACCCGGTCCCAGCGGGTCAGGAGATCCGTCACCTCGGGGGGCTGCTCCGTCGTGGCGGAGTAGGCGGCCACGGCCTCGAGGTACTCCCGCTGGAGCTCGAGGGCCGTCCGCTCCCCCCCGCGGCGGAGCCGGACCGTCCGCCGGCAGGTCGGGTCGTGGGAGATCTCCTTGATGGCCCGGACCGGGTCCTCGAGGACGCAGTCCTGCCGGAAGGCCCCGTCCTCGAGCATGGCGAGGACGGCGGCCGTCGTCCCGACCTTGAGGTAGGTCGCCACCTCGGCCATGTTCGAGTCCCCGACGATGACGTGGAGGCGGCGGAAGCGCTCCTCATCGGCGTGGGGCTCGTCGCGGGTGTTGATGATGCCCCGGGAGCTGGTGGTGGCGCCGGAGATCTCCTGGTAGATGTGCTGGGCCCGTTGCGAGAGGTAGTAGTGATTCCCCAGCCGCGTCCGCAAGACCTTGCCCGCCCCGGCGAACACCTGCCGCGTCACCAGGAAGGGAATGAGCTGCTCGGCCAGGCTGTGGAAGCTGACCGTCCGCTCCACCAGGTAGTTCTCGTGGCAGCCGTAGGTGTTGCCGACGGAGTCGGTATTGTTTTTGAAGAGGAAGAGATCGCAGTCGATCCCGGTCTCGCGGAGGCGCTGCTCGGCCGTGAGCAGCAGCTCCTCGACGAGTCGTTCCCCGACCTTGTCGTAGAGGGCCAGGTCCCGCGCGCTGTCGCACTCGGGGGTGGCGTACTCGGGGTGGCACCCCGTGTCCTGATAGAGGCGCCCCCCGTTCCTGAGGAAGTCGTTCGTGCCGCGCTGGCGCGAGACGACCCTCTCGAAGAGGCACCCGAGGGCGCTTTCGACCGACAGGCTCACCCGGCTGCCGGCCGAGGAGGAGATCAAACCGTACTCGGTCTCGAGGCCGAAGATTCGCCGCTGCATATCCGCCGGGGACGCGGCCTAGCCGCCCCCGTTTCCGCCCTTCTCCATCAGGCCGAGCACCTCCGCGCCGCCGATCCGCCGGAACTTCCGGCCCGGGCGCTGCCGCTCCAGGACGGCCACCTCCAGATTCGCGGCCCGCACCTTCTGGCTGGCCGCCGCCTCCAGCGCACGCACCGCCAACTGCAGCGCGACCTCCAGGCCCAGGGCCTCCGCGAACTTGTCCTTGAGGAAGAGCTTCAGCTCCTCCGCCTGACCCCCGATCCCGGCATAGCCCTTCTCCTCCGCGATGCTCCCGTCAAAGGCGATCCGGTACATCTCGTTGGGGGCGCCCTCCTCGCCCACCTCCAGCACCAGGATCTCGACCTCGAGGGGCTTGATCTCCATGCTGAAGATGTTGCCGATGACCTGGGAATAGACGTTGGCCAGGGACCTGGCCGTCACGTCCTCCCGCCCGTAGGCGTATCCCTTGAGGTCGGCGTAGCGGATCCCCTCCTTCCTGAGCCGCTCGAACTCGCTGTACTTGCCCACCCCGGCGAAGGCGATGCGGTCGTAGATCTCCGACACCTTGTTCAAGGAGGTGCTGGGGTTCTCCGCCACGATGAGGAGCCCGTCGGCGTACTCCAGGGCGATGATGGACTTGCCCTTGGCGATGCCCTTGCGGGCGTACTCCGCCTTGTCCTGCATCATCTGTTCGGGTGAGACGTAATAGGGTAGCGTCATGATCTGGTCCCTCGCAGGAGCCCCATCGCACCGCTCTCGTCCGGCACCACACGGGTGGAGCGCGTCACTCGCTCGGCGTCTTGCGGGCGCGCACGATGGCCTCGCAGAGAGCCTCCACGCGCGCCCCGGCCACGTCCTGGGCGCCGGCGGCCGTCACGAGCTTCACCGTGGGGAAGATCCCCCGGACAAAATCCGGTCCGCCCGTCCCGCGGTCCTCGTCGGCGGCGTCGTAGAGGGCTTCCAGCGCCGTGCGGATCGCCTCGTCCTCGGCGAGGCCCGGCCGGTACAGCTTCTTCAGGCTGGAGCGGGCGTCCTTCCCTCCGGACCCCGTGGAGTAGTACTCCGTCTCCTCGTAGCGGCCGCCCGCCACGTCGTACTTGAAGATCCGGCCCTCGCCCCGCTTCACGTCGTAGCC